>JANPIG010000263.1:0-3590 GCA_031424875.1 Cytophagales bacterium | reverse complement strand
TCTGGGGTTCCACCCTGTGGCCCTGCAACGCCACTGGTAGCCAATCCATAGGTAGTTTTCATCAATTTACGGACGTTTTCAGACATTTCACAAACCGTTTGTTCTGATACAGCACCGTAGGTATTTAAAGTTTCTGGTTTTACGCCTAATTGATTAATCTTGATGGCATTATCATACGAAATAATTCCCCCCATAAAATAAGCTGAACTTCCCGACACTTTGGTGAACTGGTGAGCTAAATAACCCCCAGTACAGCTTTCTGCCACAGAAATCGTTTGCTTCTTTTCAGTTAAAATTTTACCAATTACTTCTTCTAATTCTTCATTTCCATAACCATAGACAAACTGTTGAATTGTTGGAAAAATCTTCCTAAACTCCTCTTCTACCTGATTTTCAATGAGTTTTAAATCCTCACCAAAACCCGTGAGTCTAAGTTTTACACTTCCCATAGAGGGTAAATAGGCTAATTTTATATTTTCAGGTAAAGCATCTTCCCAAACATCAATCATTTCAGCTAAGGCAGATTCACCGATTCCAATGGTTCTGATTACTTTATGGAAAATAACTGGGGTCTTGTAATGTTCCTGTAATTTAGGTAAAATGGAGAGTGTCATCAAACCTTTCATTTCGTAAGGTACGCCCGGCAGTGATACATATATTACCCCTTCATAATCAAACCACATTCCTGGGGCTGTCCCCATAGTGTTTGGAATGTATTCAGCGTTGGAAGGCAATTGATACTGACTTTTATTGGTCCCAGAAAGCACATAACCTCTTTTGTTGAAATAGGCTGTAACATCTATTTTTGCTTGGGGGTGGTCAATTAATGTTGAATTAAAATATTTACAAAAAGTTTTTTTGGTAATATCATCTTTAGTAGGGCCTAACCCTCCCGTTATAATGACTACATCAGCACGTTTTGATGATTCTTCAAAAATACCTAAAATCTCCCTTTCACAGTCCCCGACAGAGGATTTTCTAATAGTTCTAATACCTATTTTATCCAATTCTGCACTAATCCATTGAGTATTTGTATCGGTAATTTGCCCGTATAAAATCTCATCACCAATGGTAATTATCTCTGCTTTTATCATTTTTTTGGTAATACTTAATTCTTCCTCACTATTTTTGCTCAAAATTACACAATTTCAAGAGTTTTAACGTTTATTGGCAAATGACATTTTTATAAAATCTTTTTTTGCTATTTAAACAATCACTAAAATGAGAAAAATAATCTTAGCCGCAGCCTTGCTAGCAACAGTTAGTAGCTGCCAATCACAAAATTTCGGAAATATTCTCAAGCAAGCCAATGATGCTTTGGGCGGTACAACTGGGGCCTTGACCACCGAAGAAATTGGACGGGGTTTGAAAGAAGCCTTAACTGTAGGCATCAAAAACAGTTCTACACAAGCCTCTGCTTTGAATGGTTATTTAGGTAACCAGACTATTAAACTATTATTTCCGCCCGAAGCCCAAAAAGTGGAGGCTAAATTAAGACAAATCGGATTGGGTAATGAATGTGATAAATTTATCACTGCTTTAAACCGTGGGGCTGAGAAAGCCGCTGAAAAAGCAGTTCCTATTTTTGTAGATGCCATCACACAAATGACCATTCAGGATGCTTTGGGCATTTTGAGAGGAGATAAAGATGCCGCTACTCAATACTTGAAAAGAACTTCATCCACTGCTTTGACTAATGCTTTTGCCCCTGTCATTCAAGATGCCATTAACTCTACTGGTGCTACCAAATTGTATGGTGATATAGCCAGAACGTATAATCAGATACCTTTTCAACAAAAAATTAATCCAGATTTACAACAATATGCAACTCAAAAGGCAATTGATGGGTTATTTTTATTAGTGGCTCAGGAAGAACAAAAAATTAGAGAAAATCCTGCGGCTCGTGTATCAGATTTATTAAAAAAAGTTTTTGGAGCGAAATAGTTGTGAATTAGTGATTAGTGATTTAGTGAATTTAAAATTACAAATATCCACTCACTAAATCACAATTCACTAACTCACAATTGAACAACATGAAACAATCAGAAATTAATTTTCAAATTACATTAGACGACCAAAGTATTCCAGAACAAATATCGTGGTCCGCAACTGACAACCCCAATGAGGGAATCGAAGAAACTAAGTCAATTTTTGTTGCCGTTTGGGACCACTATCACAAAGGTCTTTTAGCTTTACCTCTTTGGACAAAAGATATGGAAGTTTTTGATATGAAAAGATTTTATATCGAAGTTATAGGTAGCGTTGCAGACACTATTGGAAACGCAACAGGCGACCAGAAGATGGTTGGGCATATTGAAAGTCTTTGTAAAGTATTGAGTAAAGATTTACAAGAAGAAATTAAAGAAGCCGAGAAGGCTGGTAATAATTAAGCAAATTTGTTAATCATTGTTAATGCCAATCTCTTTTGAAGGGATTGGCATATTTTATGTTTAATTTGTAATAAATAAAAATATAATCCATGAAAAAAATATCACTACTATTACTCTTAAACTTCTCATTATCAATTGTTAAGGCACAAAAAGGCACAGCATTTTTACAAGGAGGAAATCTAAGAACGCCTTTTGATTTGGCTATGGCACAAAACAAACCCGTCATGCTGGAGGTTTTTGCTCCTACTTGCCACGTATGCAATGCCTTTAAGCCAACTTTTGAAAATGCCCAAGTTGGGAATTTTATTAATCAAAATTTCATTAGTTACAAATTGGACATCACTTCTCCCGAAGGTGCTGCTTTCTTGAATAAACAAGGACTTTGGATTGCTTCAACACCTACACTTTTGTTTTTTGATAAAAATGTAAAATTGATGCACATTACAGTTTTGGGGGAGAATATGAATACTCCTCAGGTATTGATAGATGCTGCTACGAAAGCATTAAATCCTGCACAGAGAACAACTGCCTATAAAGCAAGTTATCAGGCGGGTAATCGTGAACCAACCTTCTTGATTGAGCACGCTTTTATTTCAAGAATTATGCGTGATACCGTCAGCAATATTAATGCGATGAACGAGTATGCCAAGAAAACACCAGTAAGTAAATATGGGAATAATTCAAATTTTTTGGTCTTGCAAAAGGTAATTATGGATGATGAAAACCCACTTTTTAAATACATGATTACTCATCTGGACGAATTCAACAAGAAATACGATAAAACCTTAGTCAAACAAACCGCTGAAAACATTTTGATGTATTCTTTGTATAGTCCAAGAGGTATGAAATATTCAGTGTCAAAAATTAACACTGTCAGAGCCAATTTGGCAAAATTAGGCGTTGATAAAAAATCTATTGATGGAAGAGTTTGGCGGGAAGAAACAAATGCTTATTTTAGAGAAAATAAACCTGCCCAAGCCATGAAAATTTTGGAAGGTTTATTGGATGCCAAAGCGACTAAGGAATCTTATAAGTTTTTGAGCAATTGGGTAAAAACAAAGACTTCTGATAAAGTAGCTTTGGCGAAAGCGGCGGCTTGGGCTGTGAAGGGGAAGTAAATAATTTACAAACGAAATGAAAGTTCTAATAAAAATGCTTTAAAATAACTGGTGTAGGATATGTTGTAGAAATTCAACATGA
>JANPIG010000262.1:0-2731 GCA_031424875.1 Cytophagales bacterium | reverse complement strand
CTAATTGAGAAACTAAATCCTGTTTGATAGGAATATATAATGTGAGTGGAGTTGCCATTGGTTATTTTGATTTAGATTTTGTTTTAAAATGAATTTTGAATTATGAATGTGGCAGGGGAATTAAATCAACTAACCTGCATTTTCAGCCAATATTTGCACAACTGTATCACTGTATGCTTCATACAAATCATCGGGCTGACTAAGGTTATTGCTATTGATAAAGTTTTCAAAAGCACTCAAACTATCAATGGGGTAAGGAGGTGGATTTAAGGCAATCGCTACCACACTATTAATAAAAGTATGGATGCCATTACCAGTATTCCAAAATGTACTTAGGTAAGGATTCATAGCTCCATCAAAAGTGGTTACCAGCATGATTGCATTAATCCCAGTGGCACCATTGGGATTTGGAATCAAAACCAAACGAGCATAATGCACAATATTGGTAGAATTTAATAGAGGCGCTACCGTATCAGCGAAATCTGTGTACATTCCCTGAGCTGTTTGCTGGGAAGTAGCATCCTGTTTGATTGGCACATAAAGTGAAAGAGGAGTTGCCATTGTATGTTTTTAATTATGTGTTATGCTTACTCTATTGAAGGCTTTTCAGCTTCTGCCTTTGTTTTAGAAGCACAAATATTAAATTTACGCAAGGGGAATACAAGGGTATAAATACCTGTTTTTTGAATTTATTGAAGAAATATGTACTTATAAATTGCATATTTACTTTTTAAATTATTAAAATAGAGTATCTACTAAAAATAAAGTCTCGAAATCTAAAAACTGTCCGTTTAGTGAATAAAGTGTCCGAAAACGAACACTTTACTATTTTTAAAATATCTATAAAATGTTGATATTTAGATATTTATCATTACTGGCGTGCGGATTGCCATACTAACTGATGAAGAAAATTGGAGGTTAAACTGTGAATTGTTAATTGAAATCTGTTTACTAAACAATCTTTCCTTTTATCCTTAACAGAAAACCGTTTATCCCAAACTTTTTTAAATCAAAAATTATCATTCGTAACATTGAACCATCAAATGAAAAACGCCATGAATTGTTCCCGTTTATTTACCCTCTTATTAATCTGTCTGACTTTCCTATCGAAAGCACAAAACGCTGTTCAAGCCAGTGGAAGTGAGGTAAAGTTGAGCTTGCAAGAAGCTGTAAACATTGCTCTGAAAAATAATATTTCCGTAAAACAAAGCGAAAATCAAGTCTTGCTGAATAATTTACAGTTGAATCAATCTCGATTCAATCAATTGCCCAATGCCAGTGGTAATATCAATGAATCTTTCAATTTTGGACGTAGCTTAGACCCTTTTACCAACACTTTTGTTGATAGAAATATCAATTATAATCAATTGAGTTTGTCGGGTAACGCTATAATTTTTAATGGTTATTTACTAAAAAATACGATTGCACAAAACGATATTCTTTTGAAAGCCACGCAATTAGATTTACAGGCGATGAAAGAAAATATTTCATTACAAGTTGTTTTAGCGTATCTGAATATTATGAATGCCGAAGACCAATTGGGAATTGCCCAGACACAAACCAGCATTACCAAACTTCAGATTGATAGAACAGATAAACTAGTGCGGGCTGGTTCGTTGCCTCAATCTAATCTCTTTGATTTAAGAGCCCAATTAGCGAGCGAAGAAACAACCGTTATCAATACTCAAAGCACTTTAGATTTAGCAAAATTATCGCTCTTACAACTTTTGAATGATAGAAATATAACGGATGTTAAAGTGGATAGAATTTCGGTTCCAACGCCTTCAACAAATGGTTATGATGCCTCAATTGCTAAAATATATGAAATAGCCGAAGCAAGCCAACCAACTGTGAGAGCAGCAGATTTAAGAATAAACGGAGCTGACAAAGGCATTGAAATAGCCAAAGCAGGATTTTTGCCTATAATCACGGCAAATGCAAATTTTGGAGCAAACCAGTCTAATGCCCAAAAAGATTTTAATATTAAAGAATTAAGTGTTACTAATAATTTGGGGACAGTTGCTTTTCAGGGACAAGATATACCCTTGGTTGTTACTTCTAAACAAAAAACTGCTGAGGAGATAGGCACTACCAGCTATTTTAAACAACTCGGTAATACTTTTAATTACGGATTTGGCATTAACGCAAACATCCCGATTTTTAGTAGGTATGCCAATAAATCAAATGTAACAAGGGCAAAAATTCAAAAAGATAATGCATTTTTGAATGCTCAGCAGGCACGCTTGACGCTTCGTCAAAATATTGAACAGGCTTACACAAATTTGACAAATGCGGCCAAACGTTTTGATGCTCTCACGGTACAGGTGGCGGCTTTAGAGGAATCTTTCAGAGCAGCCGAAAGCCGTTTCAATGCTGGAGCCATAGATTTTGTGGCATATAGCTTGCAAAAAACTAACCTCGACAAAGCTCGTGCAAATCTTGTACAAGCCAAATATGACTTTATTTTCAGAACTAAAATATTAGACTATTATCAAAATAAACCGCTTACGTTTTAATATTTAGTGATTTGTGAATGAGTGAGTTAGTGATTTTAACACAACCCATTTTTTCTCATTCATTAAATCACTAACTCACAAATCACAATTAAAAATGGCAAAGAAATCTTCAAATAAAATCTGGTTAATCTTGGGCGGAGTCGTGGTGGCTCTGAGTGGTGGTTTGTTTTTCGCAAAACAAAAAGGACTTATTGGCAAAGAACCCTCTACGGAAG
>JANPIG010000261.1:0-2599 GCA_031424875.1 Cytophagales bacterium | reverse complement strand
TTCTGATGCTAATTATTTATTAGTTAAATTTACTGATGCAAAGCAAGTTTTTGATTATTTAATTGAAAATAAAACTATAGTAAGAGACCGTTCTAAGGTAGTTTTATGTGAAGATTCTTTACGTATTTCAGTCGGGACTGAAAATGAGAATGAACAATTAATTAGCCTTTTGAGTCAATACAAACCATTAAATAACAAGACATAATGAAAAAAATATTACTCTTAACTACTCTGACATTCACCTTCTTAACCAGTTATTCTCAAGAAAAAAATTGGGCAGTTGGTGGAAAAGTCGGAGACCCAATTGGTTTAAATATTCGACATTACTTATCTAACGACAAAAACTTAGTTGAGGTAAACGTTGGGGTTTACGGAGGCATTTGGGGTTTGCGTGGAAACTATAAAGATGGTGCATTTGATGGTGCTGGATTCTCGTTTAGTGGCTTGTATATGTGGCACAATGAAATGACCAGTAACTTGAAAAATTATTATGGTTTTGGTTTACAATACACCACTCGTTCGTATTATATACCTAATGGAACAATAGGAGGAAGAAACGAAATCCCTACAACGGGTCTGGGAGGTTTAGGACAAGTTGGATTAGAATATTTTTTACCCAGTTCACCCATTTCAATCTTCTTGGAGGCTGGTGCTTATGTAGAACTTGTGCCTTCAATTTTATATTTTCATCCACAGGGCGGCGGGGGTGTTCGATTAAATTTTTAAGTTATTTTACATATTGGTTTGGGAGAATAAGGCTTTTTGCCTAATTTTACAAAACCAACCAAGGGGGATTAGCTCAGTTGGCTAGAGCGCTACACTGGCAGTGTAGAGGTCGACGGTTCGAATCCGTTATTCTCCACAAAACCGCTTCCACGATATGTAGAAGCGGTTTTTACTTTTTAAGCTTAAGTTTTACTATTTTCTAAAAGTTAATAATGGCAAATGCGATACCTGTACAAAATGCTTGGTTATACTTTCATTGAAGAAACGTTCTAAAAAGGATTTTTCATGAATTGCCAAAGCTAACACATCCGGCTTGAAGGATTCCATATAAACCTCTAATCCTTCAATAATATCAACACGATTTAGGTTTCTGGCAAAAACATCATCGTCTTCAAACTCATCGTTGATGGTGGCAACCTGCTCTTTAACCATTGATTTTTCAATCGGTTCAAAAATGTCATGTACGTGAATGACCTTACAAAAAGCTTCTAATGGTTCGGTAATTTGTACGACTTTTTGTGTGGCAAGAAACTCATCTTCCTTAAAATCAGCGGCATACATGATTTTTTTAGGTTGCTTTATTTTTGCCTTCATCGGGATAATCCACACAGGACAGTCTGCATTTTTCATGACTTTCTGAGCATTGGTCCCCAGCCATTTATCAAAAAAATTAGAAGCCCCTTTTGTCCCCATCACTATCATATCTACATTTAGATATTTGGCTTCTTGAATAATTTTATCAGCAGGATACCCATAAATTACTTGTTTCAGAACCCGATTAGGATTTATATTAGTGTCTTTAATAAACTGTTCTCTGAAAACTTTTAAGTCTTCTTGTGCCTTTTTCATGCTGACAATAATGGCTTTTTGGGCTTCTATTGAATGATGATTTGCAGGAACCATGGGAATGTAATCCACATTCAATAGAATAATTCTTGCTTCGTAGATGTTTGCTAACATTGCTGCATAAAGTGATGCGTGAGTGGCACTTTTGCTAAAATCTGTCGGAAAAAGTATCGTTTTCATCGTAGTATTTTTTAGAATTGAAAAATGAATTCATGGCATTTGTTTTATAATTACCTAATAATCAAGTATTTATAATTTTGCCATTGCCACGAATGTTTTACTTATTTATTTTTTGAAAATCAACATAGGTAAATTACTGCCTTGCACAAAATGCTTGGTGATACTTGAATCGAATAATTTTTCAAAAAATGATTTTTCTGATACTGCTAATGCCAAAACATCAGGTTTATGTGTTTTAATGTAGGTTTCTAAACCGTCAATAATGTTGGCACGATTAATATTGGTGAATGAAACATCATCAACGTTTTCAAACTCATCATCTAAATATTTAACCATTTCCTGAACTCCATTATTAACATTTAATTCAAAATAATCATGTACATGAAGCACCTTGCATTTAGCTCCCAAAGGGGCACAAAACCATAATACCCTTTGTGTAGCTACTACTTCATCTTCCTTAAAATCTGCGGCATACAATATATTTTGAGGGTAATTTATGTTTGCTTTTCTTGGAATAATCCAGACAGGACATTTTGCCTTTTTCATCACTGCTTGTGCATGAGTCCCCAGCCATTTGTCTAAAAGATTACTGGCACCCTTGGTCCCCATTACAATCATGTCAGCTTGTATAGTATCGGCAGTTTCTAAGATTTTTTCATTCGGAAAACCATATTGTACAATCTGACTTACCCGGTCGGCAGTTAAGTTGGTTATTTGCATAAAATGAACCGCAAAATCACGCAAATCCTCTTCTGCTTTTTTATGTTTAGACTTAATCAAATTATCAATTTCGTAGGGTAGTTGATACTCTGAAATCGTGGGAATTGAATGAACGTTGAGCAATACC
>JANPIG010000260.1:0-4890 GCA_031424875.1 Cytophagales bacterium | reverse complement strand
TTATAAATATTCCTTAAATCCAGTTCTCCATTTAACAAACCCTTGACATTCAGTGAAATAAGCGGAGCAAGGGTTTCTAATTTAAAATTTTTGGCTCTAAATTTTAGCGGTTGAAGGGAATCCTGAGAAATTAGTCCATCCAAGGCAATAAACTGATCTAAATTGTTGATAATGAAGTTTTCAGACTTTAATTCACTACCAATAATTGTTAATAAATTGTTAGGATTAATTGTCCAGTTTTGGTCTAACAAACGGAATTTGGAACGCTTAAATTGTAGTTCCAAACCGTCTTGAATAAACTTTAAAGTTCCGTTTAAATCGGCTCTGTTTTGTGTGCCTACTTGCTTCAACCCGCTGGTGAAGGCAATGCGGTCTTTTTCCCAAGAGGCTTCTGCTTCGAGGTTTTCGGTGGGGGCTAAAACGCTAATTTTTTGATTCTTAGAATTTAAAATCAGCGATGCTAAAACTTCGGGATTATTATAAAATTTAGAACTGTTTAAATCAATTTCAGAGTTATAAAACTTATATTTTTCGCTCAATAAAAGCGTGTCAATTTTAGAATTGAAGGCAAAAACGGAGGTATTACCAATACCAAAATTGCCTTCAATTAAGGTCTTTTTAGAGATATGTACTTCAGGATAAACAAAAGCTAAAATTGGATCAAAATTTTTCAGAAAGAACTGATAATCAATCTTATAGGTCTGCGGAAGTATGGGTGACTTAGCTGCATAATATGCCTCCCGAATAGCTTCATCACCTGTAAAATAGATTTTATATTCTTCCACCAGCATCTTCAAATCTTTCAGGGCTTGCGATGGTTGAAAAGACCCCGTAAAATCCAGATTTACCAAGTCTGAATGTAATGCCAAACGTCTTGAATTTTGATTAATTTGCGAAAGGATTTGAAGGGAATCCAAAATCAAATTTTTCTTTTCGAGCGTAATGTAAGTATTCAAAAAATTGGCTCTTCCAATCAAGTTATCCAGTTTCCTCCCACTCGACTGCACATCCAAAATAGTAGAAATTCGCAAATCTTCTTTAGTAAAATTGAGGTTTTTGAGGTTAGCACGGGTCAATTTTCCTAATAAATCCACTTGGTCTCTGCCTTCTCGCAAATCTACTTTACCGAATAAATCAAAGGTTAAATTGGTGTCTTTTACTGCCACTCTTCCATCAAATAACTTCTTGGAAAGTTTACCATCTACGTAGATATTTTTGTAGGAATATTTATTATAAACGAATTGTTTTATATTTCCATCAAAGTCCAAAATTGCATCTTCAATAGATAGTCCTTTGCCTTTTACCTTGCCCGAAAGCGTCAAATCGCCAAATTCGCTCGCATCTTCAATCAATTTACTCAATTTAAAATTATCTAATTTCAGGGTGCCATCATAAGTAGTATTAGCAGGATTAGTCTTCAATGCCATCGCTAAATCCACATCCACTTTACCCAAATCAGACTCCATTAAGCCTGTGGTTTTGAAGGTTGAAGTAGTTCCTACAAACGTTCCATCAAACATTACATGACCAAATTTTTCAAGGGTTTTGGTGGTACTTTTTCCGATATACTTCTCTAAATCAGCCACTTGCACATACGATTTACGCATTTTCAAGTCCATGAAAGTTTTGGGAATATTGGGCAATCCTTTGAAAGCAAAATCTCCTTTTAATTTGGATTTATTACCAAAATATAAATCAAAATTTTTGAGTTTAAAGTCGTTCACGGTGCCGTCAAAATTGCCGTTGAGGTAATAAACATCCTTAAATTCATACATCGAATTGACAATACGACCAATATCATTGGAGAAAACCACCGAAGAATCAAAATCGGCTTGCATACGTACCCGTGAATTCCAATACTTAAAATCCTTCTGGCTTTTATATGACATTCTGATTTTATTTCTAATTACGGTATTGTTCACTCGCAACAATAAATCATCAAATCGCATTTGAGTATCAGAGATTAAGAAGTTGGTTCTCAGGGTTTTAATCTTAAAATCAGAACGTTTATCATAAGCTCGCAAGACTGCTTGGAAAGAAACAGTATCTCGAATTAAGGTAAAATCTTTGAGTTGGGCGTTGAGGTCGTCGAGTTTAAAATGGTAATGGTCGAACGAACGCCTGTTGTTCATTGGCTTTTCAGCCTCATCATCCATCATCAAAATTCCTTCTACAATTTCTGCATCATTAATGATGAAAGGTGTAGGAGTAGATTTCTTTTTGGGCGTTGGAGATTCAGCTAATTTATTAATTCTACGAATGAATTCATCAATATTCAAATCGCCTTTTTTATCCGTTACCAACTTGATGATAGGACGGTACAGGCGTACATAGTCCAGCTGTGTTTTGGTAGAATCACCTTTTACGCCTAAAAGAGGAACTGTCAAATTAAGCAATCTTCCCGCATCAAAATCAATATCAATTTTCTGAATATTAATCATTTGATAGCCTTGATAATCTCTTATGCGTACGCCTTCAAGTGTGGCTTCGTCCATAAAACGCAAGGTAAGTTTGTCTATTTCGATGGGATAACCCAATTTCTGGGAAAAAATAGGGGCATAATATTGAGCCAAACGAGTCTGAACGAATGGATTTCGTCCCGCAAAAACCACCAGAACCGCAATCAAAAGCACCCCTATCATGGAATAGAGGATAGTTTTGATAAGTATTTTGAAGATTTTTAATACCATTTTTTGTTGGCACGCAGATTACGAAGATACTACGTAACGCAGATTTTCGCAGATTTTTTTAATGTTTGTGTAATGACTTTTTCTGTTGTTTGAAAATACTTTTCTTTTAAATTCTGGTTTTGCTCCAAAGTTTAAAAGTAACCCTACTTCAATGTGTGTTGCTTTAAGATAGTTAATAAGTTGTAATTCATTTTCACGAACTAAGCATTCAGTCGCTTTCAGTTCAAGAATCACTAAATCATTTACGATAATATCAGAATAATAATCTCCTACTTGCTGACCATTATAATAAACCTTAATCTGCTTTTGTGGTTCAACTTCAAATCCATGAGCAGTCAATTCCATGAATAGAGCATTTTGATAAACTCTTTCTAAAAAACCAAAACCCAATTCGTAGTAAACTTTATAGAATAATTTAATAACCACATCTGTTATTTCCTTATGCTTAAAATCATTGTCTTCTATCTGAAATTTTTTAATTATAGTAGTTGTAATTTAAGAGTAAAAATAAAGTAACTATCTAAAAAAATCTGCGAAAATCTGTCTTACGAAGTATCTGCGTAATCAGCGTGCCATAATTCTCTTTATCTTTGCACTATGACCATTTTAGCCATCGAATCATCTTGTGATGACAGCTCGGCAGCTGTTATTATCAACGGCAAACTCTGTTCCAACATTGTAGCAAGCCAAGCTATTCACACCAAATGGGGAGGCGTAGTTCCAGAATTGGCAAGCAGAGCTCACCAGCAATACATCGTACCCGTTGTGGCGGAGGCACTTGAAAAAGCAAATATAACCAAATCCGACCTAAATGCCATTGCTTTCACTCGTGGACCTGGGCTTTTAGGCTCACTTTTGGTAGGAACTTCATTTGCTAAAGCCCTTGCGATGGGTTTGGATATTCCTTTGATTGACGTAAATCATATGCAAGCCCATGTTTTGGCACATTTTATTGAAGAGCCCAAACCGCAATTTCCCTTTCTGTGCCTCACTGTGAGTGGTGGACATACGCAAATTGTGTTCGTCCGTTCGCCCCTAAATATGGAAATCATTGGCGAAACCCAAGACGATGCCGTGGGCGAAGCTTTTGATAAAACTGCCAAACTTTTAAACTTGCCTTATCCAGGTGGACCTTTAATGGATAAATATGCCAAAGAAGGCAATCCCAATCGCTTTGAGTTTCCAACGGTGGAAATGCAAGGATTGAATTATTCGTTTTCGGGTATAAAAACGGCATTCTTGTATTTCTTACAAAAAGAAACGAAGAAAAATGCTAATTTTATAGAGGAAAACTTAAGAGATATTTGCGCATCCATACAATTTACTCTCATAAAAATTCTTTTGCAAAAATTCAAAAAAGCAGCAAAACAGTATAAAATTAAGGAAATTGCCATTGCGGGAGGAGTTTCAGCTAATTCTGGATTGAGAACTGAATTACAAAAATTAGGCGAAACCGAAGGTTGGAATGTTTACATTCCCGCTTTTCAATACTGCACAGATAATGCTGGAATGATTGCGATGGCAGGACATTTCAAAGCGGAGGAAGGAGAATTTTGCTCGCAAGAAGTAAGTCCATTGCCGAGGATGGAGTGGTAAAATGTAGCTCGGAAGTCCGTTCCGAGCAAAGTGAAACAATATGTACGGAACGGACTTCCGTGCTATATAAAATGGAAAAAATTAGAATAGCCATAGCCGACGACCATGCTATTTTTCGTCGTGGAGTAGTTTCATTTTTGCGAAATAATGAAGATTTCAATGTTGTTTATGAAGCCTCCAATGGTCAGGAATTGATGGATGGTATCCCTATTTATAAACCCCACGTGGTTTTAATGGATTTGAGTATGCCTGTGTTGGATGGAATTAGGGCTACTTCCAAAATAAAAGCTATTTATCCTAACCTGAAAATTATTATCATTTCCATGCACGATGAAGACCATTTTGTCTCGCATTTGATGGAATTAGGAGCAAACGGATATTTGCTAATAGATGCTGACCCCGATGAAGTGGAGAACGCAATTTATACTTGCCATAATGAAGATTATTATTACGGAGCGTTCCTTTTACGGGTTATGCACAACCGTTTGATTAATAAATCGTCTCGGAAAAAGAACCTTACGCTTAATAATGAAGTCAATCTTTCTGACCGTGAATTAGAAATTTTAGAACATATCTGCGAAGGTACAACTGCTCCCCAAATTGC
>JANPIG010000259.1:0-1161 GCA_031424875.1 Cytophagales bacterium | reverse complement strand
AATTACCACTTTTGATGGGAAGACATGATTTGTATTTAGTTGGAAAAAATCCGAAATTAAAACAAACTTCTAAGGATGTTATCAAAATAAATTGGTTCACTTTTATGCCTGAATTTCCTAAGAATTTTGATGAAAAAAACTTTTGGAATTTGGTGAAAGCTAAGACTGATAATACCCCAATCATGCAACCATCTCAACCTGACTATCAACGCCAAACTTACGTCTTTACACGGGGAAATTGGTTGGTGCATGGTCAGGAAGTGGCCCCGTCAACGCCTAAATCTTTACATCCATTTCCAAAAAATGCCCCTAATAATCGTTTGGGTTTAGCACAATGGCTTACGGATAAAAATGACCCACTTACAGCACGAACCGTAGTTAATCGTTTTTGGGAACAAATTTTTGGTGTGGGCATCGTAGAAACTCTGGAAGACTTTGGTACGCAGGGATTTAAGCCTGTACATCCAGAACTATTAGATTACTTATCGGTAAAACTCATGAACGAATGGGAATGGAAGCCTAAGTCTATTTTGAAAGAAATCGTGATGTCTGCCACTTATCGACAATCATCCATCGGCAGTCGGGAATTGTTTGAAAAAGATCCTGCTAACCACTTTTTAGCGAGAGGGCCGAGGATACGATTATCAGCAGAACAAGTGCGTGACCAAACCTTGGCAGTGAGTGGTTTATTGAGTAAAAAAATGTACGGAAAGCCCGTAATGCCCTATCAACCCGATGGCGTTTGGGCGGCGGTGAATAGCAATTTGAATTACAAACAGTCGGAAGGAGAAGACCAATATCGTAGGGCGATTTATACGTTTGCCCGAAGAACGGGACCTTATCCGTCCATGTTTAATTTTGATTCGCCAAGTAGAGAAGTTTGCGTTGCCCGTAGAATTAGAACCAATACACCCTTGCAATCCTTGGTTTTATTGAACGATCCTGTTTTTGTGGAAGCATCAAACAGTTTGGCAAAAATAGCATTTGAAAAATCGCAAAATTTTGAAAATCAAATAATTATGTGTTATCAATCAGCCTTACAACACGAACCAAATCAGAAAGATTTAAAGGCTGATTGATAACACATAATTATTTGATTTTCAAAATTTTGCGATTTTTCAAATGCTATTTTTGCCAAACTGTTTGATGCTTCCACAAAAA
>JANPIG010000258.1:0-3392 GCA_031424875.1 Cytophagales bacterium | reverse complement strand
GCACAATGCCGTTTGATGTTCCGTTGGTTCCTTTAATGTATGAACCCGTAGCTCGTACATTATGAATAGACAAACCAATACCACCAGCAGACTGTGAAATCTTCGCACATTGTCTCAACGTATCATAAATCCCTTCGATAGAATCCTCTTGCATCGTTAATAAGAAACAAGACGACATCTGAGGCTTTGGCGTACCTGCATTAAATAAGGTAGGCGTTGCGTGCGTAAACCATCTTTCAGAAAGAAGATTATACGTTTCAATCACTGATTCAATCTCTGCCCCGTGAATACCCACTGCCACACGCATCAACATATGCTGAGGACGTTCTACAATTTTCCCTTCCAATTTCAAGAGATAAGATTTTTCTAAAGTCTTAAATCCGAAATAGTCATAGCCAAAGTCACGGTCATAGATGATTGCACCGTCCAATTCGGCGGCGTGTTTCTTAATGACATCATACACTTCTTTTGATAACAACGCTGCATTTTCGCCCGTTTTGGGGTCGATATAATTGTACAAGCGTTTCATGGTGGCAGAAAAAGATTTCTGCGTCTCCTTGTGTAAGTTTGAAATAGCTATTCTCGCTGCAAGCACTGCGTAATCAGGGTGCTTGGTAGTCATCGAAGCGGCAGTCTCGGCTGCCAAATTGTCTAATTCGCTCGTGGTTACTCCATCATACAATCCAGTAATTACTTTTTTAGCTACGTCAAGTGGTTGAATAAAGTAAGGGTCGAGGCTATAGCAAAGTTTTTCGATTCTGGCGGTAATCTTGTCAAACTTTACAGACTCACGTCTGCCATCTCTTTTGATAACGTACATAATAATCGGGGTTGGGGGGTAAAAGATTGAAAACAAAAACAAGGGGCGGTATTCTATAATTTTAGTGATTCAATCAAATATCTCAAGAGTGGTTTAAACTTTTGTAAGGATTGATATTTAGATTGAAAAACATGTTTCATAATTTCAAGAGCTTGATATGAGATAAGTCCGAAGCGGTGAACAATCATCGTACCAAGTATGAAGATTATAAAACAGAAATACTTATGTGTGGTAGGATGATATGCAATTCAAAGATAAGAATTTCTAAAACTAAAAACAATGAAACAAAACCCGATAAAAATAGTCCGAATAATTGTTCTATTCATAATGTACAAGTTAAGTTTCGGACAATCAGACCTCTATGGCACTCTTACCTTAGAAAAGTTATAAACGATTTTTTTTGAAAAATTTTGTGGAAAACTTTTTGTTGGAAATCTCAGACTTTTAACAATAAAATAATTTTGGATAACGACAGTTTTTTTGTACTTTTGCAGTCCTTTTTGAAAGGAAGTTATAAAGTTGAAGTAGTTAAATAGTTAAAGAAGTTTAAATAAACCATTTCAACCTTTCTCCCAAATTTATAACTGGTAAGGTGTTTTAGATTTCCTGAGATTTATGAGCGTAAAAACTCTTTAACTTCTTTAACTCTATAACTCTACAACTAAAAAAAGAGACGGCAGGGAATCGTCTAAAACTATCAAAAAAATATCATGAAACCAGAAATTCATCCAAATTACAAAGCAGTGGTTTTCCACGATTTGTCTGCTGATTACAAGTTTTTGACGCAGTCATGCGTGAATACTACTGAAACCACAGAATTTGAAGGAGCAACTTATCCAGTTTTCAAAATTGAAGTTTCTTCTCAATCACACCCTTTTTATACAGGTAAAAATGTATTGCTTGATACGGCGGGTCGTGTTGATAAATTCTACAAGCGTTTCGGCGGTAAGAAAGCTGAATAGTCTTTATGATTATGACATTAAAAAAAGCCTTTTAGAGAAATCTAAAAGGCTTTTTTAGTATTTTAAAAGACAAGATTGTTATGTAAATTAATGAGTAAATATTTTCCGTAAAACGTGCTTAAATAAATCAAATCATGCACAAAAGTATTGTTATTTTACGACCAAAATATTTTCATAAAAATTTAATTTTACTAATGTTTTTATACATACATTTAATCTTAAAGTTAAATTACAGTTAAATTTTGCGTTCTTTTATAATTTAAGGCTTTCATTGAATAAAGTAAATATAATCTTAAAGAAAAATTCAAACACATAATATGTTACTATAAATATTTTTTACGCTAAACACAAATGCTATGACAATTCTAAAATTACTCTCACTTTTATTACTTTCTGTAACATTCTGTTTTGGAAAAGATATTCCAAACAAAAAGCGAACTCCAATTATCAACGGAACAACTGTCACAAACAATCAATTTCCTTATCAAATCTTAATCTCAGGAGGAGATGATGGTGGTGGAACTATTCTTAATAAACGGTGGATTCTTACAGCTGCTCATGTAGCTGCATCAGGTAATTCTTTACAATTTTATGCAGGGAGTTATTTTTTAACGGTTTATGCTACAAATACTTGCGGAACGATAAGTAAAAATATCATCGTTCAAGTGAATAATTGTGGATTTAGGGTTTTTCCAAATCCTGCCCAAACAACGGTAGCGGTCGAGTTTGAAGAACCCGATAAAATAGAGAGTATTTCAGATGTAATAGATTTGATAGATGAAAAAACATTGAAGAAAGTCAAAACAAAGGATGTGAAGGCTCTGAAAGAAAAAGAGAAAAATAATCCCAAGGCTTATGGAAAAATAGAATTTGATGTATCAGATTTACCAAGAGGAACGTATTATCTGAATATGAGATTTGAGAACAAAAATGGCAATAAAGTAGAGCAAACAAGAATTATTTTAACGGATAAATAACGATGAAAAGATATGTTAATGCGTTATCTCTTATCGGAATAATAGGAGTAATATTGTTTGTTAGTTCATGTTCAAAAGAAGAAGTCAATCCTTTACAAAAATATTTTGGCATTTATGATTGCTTTCCGTTGGGGATATTTGCTCCAGACGCAAATGATAATTATCCATATTCAGGTATCCGACTGGTAATTAAAGAATCAACTGATAATAAAGTAACACTTAGTTTTTACGAAGCACGTGCATCTAGTAGCGATAAAGTTACAATATTTTCAAATTGCGAAATTGTTGCTATTGATACTACGGGCAATAAATATCAAGAGTTTGCTCGTATTATTACCAAGGAACAAGAGGAAATCGGTAGAGTAAGTTTACTGTATCGTGGACCTAAAATTGGTGTAACGGATAGTAGGTTATATATTAGGCTAAACTTTACGATTGAACCTAATCGATATGTAAGTTGGCCTGCTATACAACGTAAAGAGTGATAGTTTATTTCCTCGGTCGGTAGAATCACTGGGTCTGGTCGTAGCGTCCGCTACGACCTAAAAATTCATAGAGCGTCCGCTCGTTCTTAAAATTAATCACAAATTTTTGAAATGGATAAACGGTTAGGTTCCTGGGTCTGGTCGTAGC
>JANPIG010000257.1:0-6157 GCA_031424875.1 Cytophagales bacterium | reverse complement strand
AGTAGTAGTTTTTTCATGTCAGTCTAATAATGGGGTTGATGTTAGAAATAGTGGAATCTAAAAGAAATGTATAGAGAATACCTATTTAAAAATAATCAGATAAGAAGCGAGATTTTTGTAAATAATATGGCTATAATGTATTAGTTTCAGAACCGAATCAAATATACAGAAGACAAATAATATTTCCAAAATTGTTTTTTGATGATAATGTATTTTTAAACTTTAAAGCAAAAAACTATCCATAAGTTTTGCTAAAAGTCATATTTTACAAATTAACAAATCATAAAATCTCGTAATAAATTTATCATAATTCTCTAATCTTTGATAAATACTGGTAGTAACTTACTAAATTAACTTCTAATGACTTGCTATTTAAAAAATACTTTACTTTGGTTAATTCATTTTGTGTAAAACCTATATTTGTATTTCATAATTTCAACGACTATATTCAATCGTTTAATCAATATCTCATTTAAAATTAATACATGAAAGCTGTACTTTGCAAAACATACGGACCACCCGAAACCCTTGTGGTTGAGGAGGTTGCTTCTCCTACTGCCTCAAAAGGAAAGGTCGTTATCAGTGTAAAAGCCTGTGGCGTAAATTTCCCTGATACCCTGATTATTCAAGGAAAATACCAAATAAAACCACCCATGCCTTTTTCGCCAGGCGGAGAAGTTTCGGGAATTATTAAGGAAGTTGGCGAAGGCGTTACGCATTTGAAAGTGGGCGATAAGGTGTTTTCTTTAACAGGTTTTGGTGGTTTTGCTGAAGAAGTAGAAGCAGATGCCAAAACGACCTTACTCATGCCCGAAGGATTGGATTTTATCACGGCTTCGTCAGTTATGTACACGTATGGAACCTCCTATCACGCCTTGAAAAATCGGGCAGCATTGAAGGCTGGTGAAACATTATTGGTCATGGGAGCAGCAGGAGGTGTTGGATTAGCAGCGGTAGAATTGGGTAGAATCATGGGAGCAAAAGTCATTGCAGCGGCTTCGACGGATGAAAAATTGGAACTTTGCAAAAAATACGGAGCCTCGGAAACCATCAATTATTCAACCCAAGATTTGAGAGAACGCATCAAGGAAATCACAGGTGGCAAGGGAGTGGACGTAATATATGACCCTGTGGGAGGAAAATATACTGAACCCGCTTTCCGCTCAATTGCTTGGAAAGGGCGTTATTTGGTGATTGGTTTTGCCGCAGGTGATATTCCAAGTTTACCTTTGAATTTACCTTTATTAAAGGGGGCATCAGTAGTGGGCGTATTCTGGGGAGCATTTGCCGCCAACGAACCCAAAGAAAGTTTTCAAAACTTCAAGGAGCTTTTAGGATTTATTGCTGAAGAAAATTTAAAACCTCACATCCACGCCCAATACAAATTCGAGCAAGTATCAGAGGCACTCTACGAAATGTTGGACAGAAAGGTGATGGGGAAGGTGGTGATTGCGAGTTAACAATTAACAGGGAATAATTAATAGTTTATTGTTATACGGAAGCCTTCGGTAAAAACCGAAGGCTTCCGTATAAGTATTTAAAATCAGTATTAATTATCTCAGTTCCCTTTTTGTATCTTTCAAAGCATATCTCAATACTACTTTTTTCTTAGCAACATCTTCTAAAAAGGGTTTCAAAATTTGTTCCGCCGATTTCTTGGTTTGTTCCAAAATGCCCATTGCTTGGGCGTTTCGGATTACTTCACTTTCGGCTTTTCTGAAGGCTTGGTCAATCAAAACCCCTTCGTCCAGAAAAGCATATTCTGTGTTATAAACCCTTGATTTTGAGTGATCTATCTTATAATTACAAATCTCTGGCTCTGGTAAACGCACCACTAAAGTATCTGAACCTTCTTCGATATCTGCTACTCTGATTTTGGTCAAATCCAGACACCCCGTAGCCTCCCCCGACACTATCAGAAGCACTTTGGCATCGGGCAATAAGTCTTTCTTGATTTTGCTTTCGACGACATCTCTAAAATTGTATTTGACCAATTCCAGCTTGCCCATAGAAGTAATTTTTTGCAACAAAGCATTATGCGTAACCTCCACTTCGCCCCCAGCAAAAGGATTTTTGAAGCCTTTTACTTTCTCCCAAACGAAGATAGAAACGACAATGATTAACAATAAAGGAATAAGACGAATAAGTCTGCGGAGCATAGTAATATTAATTATTTTACCACATAGAAAGGATAGAAAAGATGGATTTTAAAAAACTGTATTCATAAAACATTCTCTAAAAACTATCCTTTCTATCCTCCCTATGTGGTGAAAAATGTAGTAAGTTTAATAGACAAATCTCTAAAAATATTCCCTAAAAACCTAACCTTTCTCTCCTCCCTTTGTGGTAATGTTGATTTTTTTTACCGTGAATATTTCGCTAATTTGCATCCCTTAATTTTTCCAAAAATACATGAAAATTCTGCATACCGCCGATTGGCATTTGGGTAAACGCCTCAATACTATTTCTCGCTTAGAAGAGCAACGAGAAGTATTGAACGAAATCTGCGAAATTGCCGAGCGTGAAGCCGTGGATGTTGTCATTATAGCGGGCGATTTATTTGACAATTTCAACCCCTCTTCCGAGGCTACTGAACTGTTATACAGCACGTTACATTGTTTGTCTGATAATGGCAAACGGGCTATTGTTGCCATTGCAGGAAATCACGATTCGCCCGAACGAGTGGAAGTTCCTGACGCTTTGGCACGTGCCTGCGGAATTATTTTTGCGGGCTATCCCAATACCGAAATCAAACCTTTTCGTACCCAAGGAGGAATGGAGGTAAGTAAAACAGACAAAGGTTTTGCTGAACTGACGCTACCAAATTGCACTTTTCCATTACGTTTGATTTTAACGCCCTATGCCAACGAATTAAGATTGAAAAAAGACTTAGGCGTAGAAGAATCTGAAGATGCTTTACGAATTCACTTACAAAATCATTGGCAAGGATTAGCGGATAAATATTTTGATAATTATGGCGTTAATATTCTGATAACGCATCTTTTTTTCATGAAGAAAGGGGGAGAAACGCCCGAAGAACCCGAAGACGAAAAACCCATTAATGTGGGCGGTGCTTCAGCGATTTTTTCAGAAAATGTCCCTGCCCAAACGCAGTATGTGGCTTTGGGACATTTACATCGTTTTCAAACGATTGATAAAAAGCCTTGCCCGATGGTATATTCAAGTAGCCCATTGGCGTATAGTTTTGCCGAAGAAAATCAGACAAAATATGTGATTCTTCTAAATGCAGAACCCAATAAACCTATTGATTATCAGCCGATTGCATTAACAAAGGGTAAAAAATTATTAAGAGCAAAATTTGATAATATTGATGAAGCTATAGTATGGTTAGAAGCCAATACAGATGCTTTAGTAGAGATAACTATCGTATCGAAAAGCTATTTGGAAATGACTGATAAAAGGCGTTTGCAAGAGGCACATCCAGGTTTAATTCAGATTGTACCGGAGATAAAAACTCAAGGAGAATGTGATGTGGAAGGGATAAAAATAAACCTTTCGATGGGCATAGAAGAATTATTTACCGCCTATTTCAAACAACACAAAGTAGGAAAAGGACAAGAACCATCTGAGAGTTTAATAGCGATGTTTCGGGAAATTCAGGGGGAGGAATAGTAAACTTAAAACAAACAAAATGATACCTAAATACCTAAAAATTAAAGGTTTATATTCTTATAAAACAGAGCAAGAAATTCATTTTGACCAATTGACGGAGGCGGCTTTGTTTGGCATTTTTGGGTCTGTAGGTAGTGGAAAATCTTCTATTTTAGAAGCAATTACTTTTGCCTTATACGGTGATACTGAACGCTTGAACAACAAGGGCGATGAGCGTTCGTATAACATGATGAATCTGGCTTGTGACGAAATGAGCCTTGATTTTGAGTGTTTGGCGGGTAAAGAAGGGCATCGTTATCGCTTCTCTGTGCGGGGCAAACGCAGCGCCAAGAATTTCAGAGATGTCAAGGCTTTTGAGCGCAAGGCGTATATGTGGCTGAACGAAGGTTGGAGTCCGATTGAAACCACGGATGTTGCTCAAAAAGTGATTGGCTTGAGTTATGACAATTTCAGAAGAACAATTATTATTCCACAGGGACGTTTTCAAGATTTTATTGAGTTGGGCGACAAAGACCGAACCAACATGATGAAGGAACTTTTCAACCTCGATAAATATGATTTAGGTCGAAAAGTGGGGAGTTTAAATAATAAAAATAAACTTTTACTTTCTAATCTAGAAGGACAATTAATGTCTTTGGGTGAAGCTACGCCCGACATAGTTGCCCAAGAAGAACATAATTTATCCTTAGTCAGAAAACATATTTATTCGCTTTCCGAACAATTGAAAGAACAATGTGAGTTTGACAAAACCTTAACCGACCTAAAAAATGCCACTGATAAAATACAACTTTTTACTAAGCAATTAGCTGATTTAGAGGCCCAAAGAGACATATTCAGTCAGCGAGAAGCCAATCTGAAAATATATGAAACTTGTTCCAGACAATTTAAAGCATTGTTGGATGTAAAGAAATCTACGCTTTTGAACATTGAAAAAAACGAAGATCTCTTCCATAAAAATCAGCAGCGGAATCTGAAAATTGAGGAACAATCAGCCCTTGACAAAGCTAAAATTGATACATTACGCCCACAATACGAAGCTCGTGAATCGCTATTGTCAGAAGCCAAAGAATTGGGAATTGTATTGGAAATTCTGGATAACCAAACTCAATTTGATAAGAAATCAGAATCTTTTAATAGGGGTGTGATTAAGCAAAAAGAAAAGGCAGATGAATTGATTTTTTTGAAAAATCAAAAGCAAGAATTAGAAATTTTAAATGAAAATTTAAAATCTAAACTTCCTGATATTCAAGAACTTAGTTCTGTAAAGTCTTGGTTTATGATGGCGGATACTTTGCAAGAAATTAAGAAAAAAACGAAACAAGAAGCTGAGGATTTACAGCAAAAAATTAAAGCTGAGCAAGAGGGTTTAAAAGCAAAAATTACTGAAATAAATCATACGTTTAATTTAAAATTATCTGAAGCAATCACCGAAGAAAATCTGGAAAATGCTTTTACTGATTTATTAGAAAAAAATTCTAAAACACAACAAATTTTAACCCACCAGCTACAAACCTTTAAAACCCAAAAAGCTCTTCAACAGTACGCCACCAACCTTAACGATGGCGATGAATGTCCCTTGTGTGGGGCAGTTCATCATCCTGCTTTGTCAAAAAACAAGCATGATTTCAAACAAGAGATTGAGTTAATTGAAACTAAAATTCAAGATTTGCAGGCAATACCTACTCGTGTACGTAGCTTTCAAATGCCCATTTTGAAAGTTATGAATGAAATTGCAAACTTAGAAAAACACAAAAATAATATCCGTAAAACTTGGGAGGAAAACAGGGTAAATATCGAAGCCCATGACAAAATTTTTGTGTGGAATAAATTTGATAAAACTGATCGTGAAGGCTTTCAAAAAACTTTTGACTCAATGGCTAGTTTACAGAAACAAATAACTGAAAATGAGTCTTTTATTAAAAAGTTAGCTCTTAAATTCGAAGATGAGTGCCAACGAAAAATTGACACTATTGATTTACCATTACAAAATCTGCAAAATGATTTGTCAGCCTTAAAAACTACTGTTCAGACCCTAACCACCCAACTGAGTAAAGTACAAATTATCGAATTTAAAAATCAGTCGAAAGAAGATATTTTATCGCACATTACTTCACTTAAAAAACAATACGAGACCATTAAGCAAGCTTTTGAGATTTTGCAAAATCGAATCACCGAAATAGACCAAGAGAAAAATACTATTCAAGGAAGCCAACAAACACTTTTGCAAGTGATTAAAGATGATAAATTATCTTTGCAAAATCATCAGCAAAGCATTGATAATTTGCTAATTACAAACAATTTTACCTCTGAAATTTGGATAGAAGATATTCTTTCCAAACGTTTAGATATAGATTCAGAACGTCAAATTATTGAAGATTTTAAGCGTATTTTGACAGAGAAACAAGAGGCTCTTTCTCAATTGAGAAAAGACTTTTCAGACCTAAAATATGAGCCAGAAATCCATGAACAAGTAAGAAATCAAATTAAAGAATTTACCGACATTCTAAACAACCAACGTAAAGAG
>JANPIG010000256.1:0-2160 GCA_031424875.1 Cytophagales bacterium | reverse complement strand
GGATGCCCAATCCATTCAACTTCCACATCATCGGTCAACTTATAAGCGGTTTTTAAATCGGGGAAATTAGATAAATCATCAAAAATTAGACGATTATATATTCTATGAATTGGCGTTTTAATGCCATCATTGAGATAAAATAATTGCCTACCTTCTTTCATGATTTTTGTCAAGCACACTGCTTTTACGCCAATCAAATTTTCAGTTACATCAAAATCAACTCTGGTTTTTTGGGTTTCTGGATAGATCTCCAATAGAATAACATTTTCGGGATTTTCACTACCTAAAATAAGTTTTTTCAATTCTTCAATGTATGATTTTCTATTATGGTTATTGAAAAGAAAATCATAATTTACAGGGATTGAGAAATGTTTCTGATAATTTTCTGAAACTAAATATTGAAATCCGAAAAGTGATGGAAATCCCTGTAATTCAATGAGTTGTGGAATGAAATTGCCTTCCTCATTTTGACATACTGCAAAATCAATGGCTAAAAATGAAGCATGATTGTTTTCGTTTGGGACGTTTTGATTAGCAGGAATTGCTTTATCAGTCTTTGATTTGTACTCCTCATGAACAATTATATCAATAATGCTTTCACAGGCTTCAATCAAGTTTTCTTTTAGATATTTAGGCACAAAAACAGGCGTTTCAGCTACTCTAAACTCAATAGGTTTGGTAGTGGCTTTGTCTAAATCTGCCAGAAAGTTTTTGTATTTTTCATGGCTAAAAGATTCATTATATTGTTGTCTGATTTCGAGTTCCATATTTTTTATACCATAGGATTCTTTCCCATGTTTTATTCTACCAAAGATGGGAAAGAAGCCCTCGATACATGAGATTCCAGAGCTTCAAATGCTTTCTTTAAAAACTTTGGAATAATGATTGATTCAGTTAATAAAATCTTATCAGGATCATCCAATTTATCAATCATATCATTGTACTTTTTTAAGCCATGAGTTTTGATTACTATTTGTTTTTTTTCTTCTCCCGATAGATATTTTAACATTCCAATCCCATCAGCTTCAGGGTGAAATTGTGTGCCAAATATTTCATTTGAAAAGCGAATTGCCATAATTGCTCGTTCCAGATTCACATGTGGACGTTCCTTTTCCATCCTCAAAACTGTTACTCCCAATTCCTTGATTCTCTTCAAATTTGGGCTAACTAATTGATAATCACGAGAATCTACAACATAAAAAGGTTCTGGTAAGCCTTCAAACAATTCTTCTTTTATATTTTTATCAGTTTGATTTACTGGGAAAACACCAAAAGCCGTACTTTTTCGCTTTGTGATTTTCCCAATACCTAAATGCCGTGCCACTAATTGGAATGAATGACAAATCAAAAACATATATTTTTTTGTACTATTCTTATATATTACATCTTCTGAGATGTTATGTTCAAATATAGCATCGATAAAATCAAAATAAGGTTTTTCCCATGTCTCAGAAGATTCTAAGGGGCTACCTGGTCCGCCCGAGGAAAAATATATATCATAACTCAAATCAGGAATTTCGTTTTCGGCACGGACATTAAAGATTGAAACCTCTATTTCAATACCTTCATTGACTTGAAATTCATCGATAAGTTTAAGAATACATCTCATCCCCTCATTGGGAGCATTGTTGTACAAATCTAAAATGGCTATTTTTAGTGGTTTTTGCATAGATTATAGCTTTGAGCCATGAGCTTTAAGCATTGAATTTGAAGATGAAAACGATTTTTACAATGAAAAATCTCCACAAATTTACTAATAATTGAACAAATAGCTAAAATTGACTTGCATCACATCTTTAGGATTGTCTTGCTAATTAATAAATTCCTTGCTTCGTTTCTTCTACTATGTAATCAACAACTTTAATTAAATCGCCCCCAGTTTGCTCAAAAACGGATAATTGACGGTCTGCCCCTGTGCCGTGATCAAGAATTTCTTTGATGTATTCAACTTCGTGACGACTGCCTAATTCATCTAAAACATCATCTACGAAATCCAAAAGTTCACCACATAAATCACGATACGGTACTTCTTCCTGTTTGCCAAAATCAATCAATTTTCCATGAATGCCATATCTTGCGGCTCTCCATTTATTTTAATTAATCAATCAGAATTTAATTTTTAGACCTTATAGAAAGGTATTGATTAATGAAAATAAATGG
>JANPIG010000255.1:0-4927 GCA_031424875.1 Cytophagales bacterium | reverse complement strand
AGAAGAAAAAGTTTCATAATCAACGGTACTAACGGGTGCAAGTCCCAACATCAAAGTCCATTTGGGCGATGCAGGCAATGACAACATAATTGGATTGAGCGTTCCCCCAAAAGTATTAGATTGTCTTTTATTGTTTTGCATGATTTTGCCTTCCATATTTACGCCCATTTCAAAAGTTGTATAACGATTGCGTACTAATAATGCTGGATTCAAGGTGTTGATATAAACTCCATTAGAATTGGCAACACCCAAGCCCCCCATGGCAGATTGAACAGCAGTTCCGCCCGTATAAACTTCACCAATGCCCAAATAAGATAAAGGCGAATTAGTTTGTTGAGCCTTAACAAATGTGGTTGATAATAGCGTAAAAATAATTAATAGGCAATTTGAAATAGTTCCTTTACGAAAAGCTATAACTTTATACCTCTGTATTGTCGTGATTCTTAACATTATATTCTAAAATTCGATTAAGTCCAATCAGCACTAATTCTGGAATTACAAAGTTCGGGTTTTTTATGCGGTTTGCAAAGTAAGTGGCATCACCACCGCATAAAATGACGTTAATATTTGTTAAAACCTTGCTGTACTCTTCCACAAAGCCATTTATTTCTGACAGAATGCCATTCATTACTCCGCTTTGCATGGCGTGTTTAGTGCTTTTTCCGATAAGTTCTGGAAGGGGTTCGGGTTCTAAGAGGGGTAATCTTTTGGTAAAAGTGTTCATCGCTTTGAACCTCATACGTACGCCAGGCGAGATGATACCTCCGTAAAAATTATTGTCTAAACCCACTAAATCGTAGGTAATGCACGTTCCCATATCAATGACTACGCAACTTTTATCAGGATATAAAACCCTTGCTCCTACTGCCGCCGCCACCCGGTCTGCCCCAAGGGTTTCGGGCGTATCGTAGAGTTTTTTGATGGGTACAGGCGTGGTGCTTTTGAGCAAATAAATTTCAGTAGTAATATTGGCAAATTCAGCCTGTAACTGTTCTTCTGAATAACTGACTGAAGAAACCATAACACGTTGAGGACGAACGATTTGAACGTATTTTATAAGTTCAGTATAGGTTAATTTCCAACGGGTTTCTATGAGTTTTGAGCCTTCAAAAAGCCCTGTTTTTGCATAAGTATTACCTAAGTCTATGGATAAGTTCATGTTATAATGTTACAGTTCTACGAAAAAGACCCTTAAATTGCAAAAAAATAAAGCAATACAAAATTATGCAATATTTAACCTCTGAAATTCTGGAAAATAAAGTTACGGATATTTTATGGCTCATCATTATTTTGATCTTTGGGCTATTACTTCGTCGTTATCTTTCCGATTTTATTAGCAAAATTCTTTACCGATTTATTCGTCATGATGGCGTTTCGATTTATACCTGCATCAGCTTACTGAGAAAACCCGTAAATTTCCTTATTACCCTGATAATCATATACTTATCTTTCTCATTTTTGAGATTCCCTAAGTCGTGGAATATTCCTCCCGCTGAGGTTTTTGGTTTGAGAATGATCTTGAACAAAACTTTTCAAGGACTTTTAATATTTTCATTTGCTCGAATTATTGCAGGACTCATTAAATTTATTGCTTTAATTTTTCAGGAAAAAGTTAAAATAACTGATTCTAAAATGGATGATCAATTAGTCTCTTTTTTCAGAGATTTATCCATCGTTTTAGTTTTCATTTTTGCTTTCCTTACGCTTTTAGGGTCAGTTTTTAGTGTAAATGTTGGCACATTTGTGGCGGGTTTGGGCATTGGTGGACTTGCCATTGCCTTAGCTGCCCGTGAAACTTTAGAAAATCTTTTCGCTTCTTTTACCTTATTTTTAGATTTACCTTTCTTAGTAGGTGATAAAATTCAATTGGAAAAAGTATTAGGAAGGGTAGAAAAAATTGGTTTTCGAAGTACTCGTGTACGCACAGACGAAGGCAGTTTGATTACTGTACCAAATCGTTTGATAACGGCACAATCTCTTGAAAATCAAACCAGTAGGGTATTTTCAGGCATTGAATTTACTTTGAAATTACAAACGGATGTGGCGGTAGAAACTATTCAAGAAATTGTGGCGGAGGTTCAAGAATATGTTGAGAGCCATAAGATGATTTATAAACCCGATACAGGTGTTACGTATTTTCATGGTTTTGGTGATAATTCTTTAGATGTAATTGTTAGCTATCATGTAGCCACTAATAGCTCAAAAATATTGAAAGAAGTGCGTGAAGAAATTAATCTTAAAATCATGCATATTATTGAGCATAGCAAGGCGAATTATACCGTTCCTGTTCGTAAAATTATTAAAGATAAAAAGCCCAAAACTGATGAAATTAAAGAAAAAAAATAGTAGAACACGGAAGTCGTCCTTCAAAAGGACAACTTCCGCATAAATCAAAAATCATGAAAACAATCTTATCATTTATCCTTATAACTATCTGTATATCAGACCTTAGCGGGCAATCTACATACCCGACTTTGGGCAGAATCATCAAGTATGATAATGCCCTTGATAAATTAATTGCTCCCGATGCAAAAATTGAAGTATTAGCTTCGGGCTATGTCTGGACGGAAGGACCTGTTTGGGGGAAAAATGGTAATTATTTACTCTTCTCGGATGTGCCAGCCAATACCATTTTTAAGTGGAAAGAAAACGAAGGCGTAAGTGTATTTTTGAAGCCTTCGGGCTATACAGGCACAGGAATTTACAGCAATGAGTCTGGCAGTAATGGCTTGATTATCAACCAGAAAGGTGAATTAGTAGCCTGCGAACACGGTGACAGAAGAGTGTCAATCATGCCTTTGAGCAATGGTGGCAAGCGTACTTTAGCAGATAATTTTCAAGGAAAAAAATTCAACAGTCCCAATGATGTGGTGCAACATTCGAGTGGGGCATATTATTTTACTGACCCCCCTTATGGATTATCTAAATATGAAAAAGATGCCAGTCGAGAAATCAATGAATTTGGGTTATATCGCATTGGAACTGATGGAAAAGTATCACAAGTTATTAGCGACCTCTCTCGTCCAAATGGTTTGGCTTTTTCGCCCGATGAAAAAATATTATACGTAGCACAATCTGACCCTGAAATGGCAATTATCATGGCTTATCTAGTGCAGACGGATGGAAGTTTGGGCAAAGGAAAAATATTTTATGATGCCACACCAGCGGCAAAAGGAGGGAAATTAATGGGTTTACCCGATGGTTTGAAGATTGATAAACAAGGAAATTTATTTGCTACGGGACCAGGGGGAGTTTTAGTAATTTCGCCCGAAGCCAAACTTTTAGGTATCATCAACACGGGTGAAGCAACGGCAAATTGTGCTTGGGGTGATGATGGTTCGACACTTTACATCACAGCTGATATGTATTTGTGTAGGATTAAAACTTTGACAAAGGGTTTCTAATTTTATTAGTAATTCCAATATAATTAAGTTGTACAGAACTTTCCGAAAGTAGAAATAACTTTCGGAAAGTTTAATTCAAAAACAGTTGTCCAGCCTTTCGACCCTTACATTTTCCATTATTTTATTCTCACAAATTTATTCCTTACCCTCGCACATTCTTCTAAAATCAAAGTATCGTTTTTGATTTCAATTACAGTCCAATTTTCGCAGGACATGCAACGTACAGTAGGGCAAGTTTGGCGTTCGGTAAACGTTATTATATTATTCGTAATGCTGTATTTACTGCCAGATGTGCAACAATCTGCCCCATCCTTTCCATCTCTCAAAAATCTTCCATCACTTGTAAATTCATACACTGGCAAAGCCATCAAAGTATTTATGGTGTGAAATGGCTCCCATGTACCATCTACATTTTTAGTTTGAGTTATGTACGTGGGTGACCATTTGCCTACGATGTCTGTTGTGGGCATAATGGAATCTTTTGAGTTACAAGCTATCACAAGGAGGAGTATGAAAAGGGTTAATAGCTTCATTTTTTGTATTTTAATATTAAGGTTTTGTCATTAACTGATACTATTTCATAACACTTTTTTATTTTTTGAAACACTCCAGATTCATCAACATAAATTTTCTTTCTATCTTGTTTCCAGCTCCCTTCACACTTATCATAAGTAACTGGAGGCGTTCCACAAAATCCAATAGGTTTATTCTCATCAGTAAAAGTAGAATTATTTTTTTCATATTATCTAAACATTTTTCGAAAGTTTCCCTAAAGACATAATCTAAACATAAAACGTTGGAAAGACTTTATAAATTTCTTTTCCTCTTTCCTAATCCCCTCATTTATCGTAATTTTGCACTCTATTTTTAAAAATCCAGTTATTATTATATAGGTATCAACATCTGATAACTGTTTACTAATAACTGCTAACTGCAAAATCGTGAATTTTAAAGAATATAAAAACCTTGATTACGCTCAGGTAGCGGACGAAATTCTGAAATTTTGGCAAGATGAAAACATCTTCGAGAAATCTATCACCACCCGTGAAGGAAATCCAACTTTTACTTTTTATGAAGGTCCGCCTTCGGCAAATGGTACGCCTGGGATTCACCATGTGATGGCTCGTGCCATTAAAGATATTTTTTGCCGTTACCAAACCCTTAAAGGAAAACAGGTGAAACGCAAGGGCGGTTGGGATACGCACGGACTCCCGATTGAGTTGCAGGTAGAAAAGGAATTGGGCATTACCAAAGAGGACATTGGCAAGAAAATCACCGTAGAAGAATACAACCAAAAGTGTAGAGATACGGTAATGAAATATACCGACCAATGGAACGATTTAACCCAAAAAATGGGCTATTGGGTGGACTTGGACGACCCGTATATTACCTACGAAAACAACTATATTGAGTCAGTTTGGCATCTTTTGCAGCAATTATACAAAAAAGGATTACTCTACAAAGGCTATACCATTCAGCCATATTCTCCTGCGGCGGGAACGGGGCTTTCTTCTCATGAATTG
>JANPIG010000254.1:0-2269 GCA_031424875.1 Cytophagales bacterium | reverse complement strand
TTGAAGAAGTGAAAACCAATCAAGATGTAAAGGGAACGGCTTTAAGAATTTTGCTCGAAGAAAATAAGGAAACAGAATTACCAGTTGTAGTGGCATGGGTAGAGGATGCCGACCATAAATTTGTGGGAAATTTATTTGTGCCAGCAAAACAGGCGGAAATGCCCGAAAGCGAAGAAGAAGCCGAAGAAGGCCATTTTGATATCAAAGATTTCAAGCCCGAAGCATTACCAACTTGGCACGCCAAAACATCTTCAAAATTACCCCTTTCAGAGCAAGAAACACCCCGTGAAAATTTTGTAATAAATTCAAAAACTACTGCTAAAGGTACATTCTATGTATTGGCAGAAGTTAAAAGCAAAGACAAAACAGAGGTTTATGAAGTAAAAATGGATGAAACTACTGGTGGGATTTCAAAATTTCAAACTAAAGATAAAGGGTTGATTAAGAGCGGGTTAGTGGAGATTTTGTAAGGATTCATGGCGAGACAAGAAAAAATATCTAAAAATTTAGACTGGATAACTGTCCTTCTCTTCATCGTATGTGTGGTGGTGGGTTGGGCAAATATATATGCTGCTATCTATAATCCTGAAAACCCTCTTTGGATTACGGATACAGGTTTTTTTGATACTAATGCGGGTAAACAGCTTATCTGGATTGGTACCACTGTGCTTCTTATCATCGCTATTTTGGTAATTGACCATCGCTTCTATGAAACTACGGCATTCTTCATCTATGGCTTTTTTATGTTTCTTTTGATTGCTGTTTTGGTCATCGGAACAGAAGTTAAAGGCTCACATTCGTGGTTTAGATTTGGTGGCTTTCAGCTACAACCCGCTGAGTTTGCTAAGATGGCCACTGCCCTGGCATTGGCAAAGTATATAAGCACGCCAATGGTCAATTTATCTCGATTTAAAGACCAATTTAATGCTGCTCTCATCATTGCAATTCCTCCAATTCTGATTTTGATTTCTAATGAAACGGGCGTGGCTCTGGTCTTTGCTTCCTTCATGGTTTTGTTGTATCGTGAAGGTTTGCCAGGAATTTATCCAGCTTCTGCCATTTCAATTATCATCTTATTTGTCTTGTCTTTAATTTATCCACAATGGCAAATCTACATAGGGTTAGCTGTTCTTTCGGGTTTAATTATCTGGCTACTACCACGTTACGAACGAAAAACACGAAATGTTTTGATGATTATTGGCGTGGCTTTTGGCATGGGCTTATTCGCTACGGGCGTAAGTTGGACTGTCAATAACGTGCTGAAAGAACATCAACGCAACCGTATCAAAGTACTGATTGACCCTGATTTCGACCGTAAGAAAACAGGCTATAATGTTCGACAAGCTAAAATTGCTATTGGTTCAGGTGGATTGGTGGGCAAAGGATATTTACAAGGTACACAAACTAAATTTGATTTTGTACCCGAGCAAAGTACTGATTTTATCTTTTGCACCGTGGGAGAAGAAGAAGGTTTTGTGGGAAGTTTGTTGGTAGTAGGTTTGTTTTTGGGCTTACTATTGAGGGTAATATATCTGGCAGAACGACAAAAATCTCGCTTTGCCCGAGTTTATGGTTATGGCGTAGTATCCATTTTGTTTTTTCACTTTATGGTAAATATCGGGATGACTATTGGTTTGATGCCCGTTATTGGCATTCCTTTGCCCTTTTTTAGTTATGGTGGTTCGTCACTTTGGTCTTTCTCCATATTGCTATTTATATTTTTGAAAATTGACGCTCACCGTTCGCAGGTTTTGTCAAGGTGGTAAATACGCCCTCCAAATTCAGAAAATACTTACTGCTTTTTTACTTGTTCAATAATCCTGATTTGTTCCAAAACTTCTTCTGGTTTAATAAACAACTCTTTACCGTCTGTAATAGCGTCGTGAAGATTTTGGAATAATAAAGCCCAATTTCCTTTCATCGTTTCCACATTACCTCTGAAAGCTAATCCATTAAATTCGGTATTTAAAATGCCTGCCTGTGAACCAGATTCAATACCAAATCCCTCATAATTAGGCAACATCCCCACTTTTAAGTGGTCTTCTTGTACATCAATTCCATGTTTTATAAATGAACCTTTTGTGCCATGAATAATGTATCTGGGGCTATCTTCACGTACCAAAAGGCTGGCTTTAAGGATAACTTTCAAATCTCCATAATCCAATCTGATATCAAAAGCATCATCTATTTCAGAATTTTCTCTTTGCGTAAAAGTTTGTCCCCACACGTTTGTAGGTATGCCAAAAAGAGCAACCGCTTGGTCAATAAT
>JANPIG010000253.1:0-1611 GCA_031424875.1 Cytophagales bacterium | reverse complement strand
CAAGGTTGTTCCAGTTCAAAAACCAGTACAAATTCTTCGAGTGGAGTAGGGGGAGGTGCTTCCACGACCATTACTCAGTCTAATCCCGAAGCCCCCAAAGAATCATATCTTTATAAAGGAAAACAAGTGGAAAAAAACGTTTCGACCATCGGAATCCCTTTTGAAATATCAATGGCTGATGTAGAACGTCAGATAAATGCCAATGTCAAAGATTTAGTTTTTGAAGATAATTCAATGGATGATAATAATTACGACAACTTCATGTGTAAGGTTTATAAGCGTGAAAACATTGTCGTAACTACTCAGAATGAAGCCTTTACCTTTAATGTGCCATTGAAAGTATGGGCAAAAGTGGGTTATAAAGTGATGGGAATGAGTATTCCTCCACAAGAACTAAATTTTGAATTTAACGTAAAATTTGGCTCAAAGTTTTCCATTGCTCCTAACTGGGAAGCCAAAGTCCAGAGTTTTCCGATTGGCTACGATTGGGTAAAAAAACCGACTGTTCGCTTAGCAGGTTTTGATATCTCAGTGGCGGGTTTAGTAGAAAGAGCCTTAAATTCAAAGCAAGATGCCATTTTGAAGGCTTTGGATGATGCTGTTCGGAAGAATGTTGAAATCAAAAAGCATATTGTTCAAGCTTGGAATACAGCTATGCAACCGTATTTACTTTCTGAAAAATATCGAACTTGGTTGAAAATCACCCCCACCGAATTGCAAATGACTCCGCTGACAACGGTGAATAACAAAGTAAAAGCCACCATCGGAATCAAGGCAATCACCGAAACCATTACAGGGGCAAAACCAACTTTTTTACCCGTAGTAAATGTTCCAGATTTGAAATTAGTTTCGTCTATTCCAGATGATTTTCAAGTTGGAATTATTGCTGAAATACCCTTGAGCGAGGCTGCAAAGCTGACAGGTGATACGCTGATTGGGCAAAATTTTGCTTTCAAAGACGGCAAATATAATGTGGAGGTTACGGATATTGACATTTATGGAGATAATGAAAAAATGGTCATTAAATCAGGTTTAAAAGGAAATATTAATGGTAAAATTTATTTTAAAGGAACACCGGCTTACGACCCTATTAAAAAAAATGTTTTTTTGGATAATTTTGATTATGACCTCAAAACCAGAAACCTTTTGATTGGAACTGCCAATTGGCTATTTCAGGGTGTCTTTGCCAAGAATATGAAAGAAGCTATGACTTTTAATATTGGTGGGCAAATTGATGAAATGAAAAAACAGGTGCAAGCCAATTTGAATAAACAGGTGTCAAAAGGAGTGAGTTTGAATGGAAACGTAGTAGATTTAGCTCCTGATAAGGTCTATTTAACGCCAAATTCAATTATTTGTGTCATTAATGCGAAGGGAAAATTGGATATAAAAATTGATGGATTGTAAAAAAAGTTGTTAAGTTTAAAGTCGATAAGTTGTTAATTTTGGGTACAGTACCTTAATTTAACAACTTAGAACTTAATAACTTAACAACTTTTGAAAAGAAAACAAATCTATAAGCCGCATTCTGTCAGTTATTTAGCTATTAGTTATCAGTTATAAGAAATTAGTTATTAGAAATTTTAATCTCCTAAATTAACTAATAACGAG
>JANPIG010000252.1:0-4505 GCA_031424875.1 Cytophagales bacterium | reverse complement strand
AATTGAAAGCCTTGATAAAATCCAGTAGGAACATTATCTCCAATTTTGAAAGAAATTACACCATCTTGAACAAGGCTGGCATCCACTTCATAATATTCTTTATCTACCAAATCTTTTTTGATACGAACTTTAAATTTGTTATCCTTATCGAAAGAAGCGGTTGTTGAATATGTCATGTTATAGTTAACACCGTTACACATAGAAGTACTTGGCGTATTGACAATTTTCAAAGGCAACGAGCTTACTGTAATATTCACACTACCCGTGGCTTTTCCTATACCACAAATATTTGAAATTTTACTTACTGAATAAGTCCCTGATTTTTCAGGAAATAATTTTAGTTCGTAGGTATTGATTACTTGTACTACGGAACTATCACTAAAAGTTACGATATAGGGATAGTTATCCAATGCCAATGTATTAGCCAGAGTTACAGGGTCAAAAGGGGCAACATTATTCAAGTTATCATAAGTACCTGTAACCCGTAAATTTGGCACATCGTTTACATTAAAACCCGTAAGGTTACTCTCAACAACAGGGTCTGTACTGACTATTTTAAAAAGAAGATTGGTTAAACCACTCGAAAGTGGCGTTGGGACCTTTGCCGTCAATGTGCCACTATTCAATTCATCAGCCGCTAAATCTTGCCAAGCAATATTGCTGTTGCCTGAACGCATTTGAATTTTAAACTTATTGCCCGTCTTGAATGTGCCAGTTGTGGAATATTTAATTGTGAAAGGTGTACCTGCACAATAGTTGTTTGTACTTTCAACCAAAGAAATAGAAATGGATTGAGCCTTAGTAAACAATGAAATGGATACTAAAAGGAGCGTAGTTAGTAGATTATTTTTCATATTTTTTAGATAAACTATGTTAGTCAACAAATCTAACAAAATAAATACATTTAGTAACGATTTTGGAGGCATCATTTATCCCTACCTCTAAATTCCTTATCTTTGCAATCCAAATTTTTAATATGATGATTTCAAAAACATACGCTCCACAAGACATTGAAGCCAAATGGTATCAATATTGGCTTGATAATAAACACTTTGCGTCAAAACCTAATCCTGACAAAGAACCGTATTCCATCGTGATTCCTCCCCCTAATGTTACGGGGATTCTGCACATGGGACACATGCTGAATAATACCATCCAAGACGTGCTGATTCGTAAGGCTCGTATGGAAGGAAAAGAGGCGTGTTGGGTGCCAGGAACTGACCATGCGTCTATCGCAACGGAGGCAAAAGTGGTGGCGATGTTGAAAGAAAGAGGTATTGAAAAGAAGGACATTTCTCGTGAAGAATTCTTGGGTTATGCACACGAATGGAAAGATAAATACGGTGGAATTATCCTCGACCAATTAAAGAAATTAGGTGCTTCCTGCGATTGGGACAGAACCAATTTCACGATGGATGCCCATTATTACGAGTCTGTTATTAACGTTTTTGTGGATTTATATAACAAAGGACAAATCTATCGTGGCGTAAGAATGGTAAATTGGGACCCGCTCGGAAAAACCGCTCTTTCAGACGAAGAAGTGATTGAAAAGGAGATAATGGCTAAACTTTATTACCTAAAATATCCCGTTTCAGGTATGGAAGGAGAGTTTATGACTATCGCCACCACTCGCCCCGAGACTATCATGGCGGATACTGCCCTTTGCGTAAATCCGAATGACGAGCGTTATCTTGCCTATCATGGAAAATCTGTTTTGATTCCACTTTTGAATCGTGAAATTCCTGTAATTACGGATGAATATGTAACGATGGATTTTGGAACTGGTTGTTTAAAAGTAACGCCTGCCCACGATTTGAACGATTATGAGTTAGGCATCAAGCATAAATTACCCGTGATTGATATTTTAGACGATGGTGGTTTCTTGAATGAAAAAGCCGTTTTGTATGTTGGGCAAGACCGTTTTGCGGCTCGTAGAAATATTGTGAAGGATTTGGAAGAATCAGGGCATTTGGTGAAGATGGAAGAATATAAATCTATTGTAAAAACTTCAGAACGGACAGGTGCGGTTATTGAACCGAAATTGTCGTTGCAGTGGTTTTTGAAAATGGACGAACTTTCTAAGCCCGCTTTGGAAAATGTGATGAACGATACCATCAAATTGTACCCTTCAAAATTCAAGAATACCTACCGTTCTTGGATGGAAAATGTGCATGACTGGTGTATCTCTCGGCAGTTGTGGTGGGGACAACAAATCCCTGCATTTTACTTGCAAGATGGCACAATCATCGTTGCCAAAACCAAGCGTGAGGCTTTGCGTAAAGCCCAACATGACCTACTTTTATTTGCTTTAACCGAAGAAGATTTAAGTCAAGACCCAGACGTTTTGGATACTTGGTTTTCGTCGTGGCTTTGGCCCATTGCCACTTTTGATGGCATTCGAAATCCTGATAATGAGGACATTAGCTATTATTACCCAACCAATGATTTAGTAACGGGTCCAGATATTTTGTTTTTTTGGGTTGCCCGAATGATTATTGCGGGATACGAATACAGAGGAGAATTACCTTTTGAAAATGTTTATCTGACGGGGATTGTCCGTGATAAACAGGGGCGTAAAATGTCTAAGCAATTAGGTAATTCGCCCGATGCTTTGGAATTGATTGAGCGTTTTGGGGCAGATGGTGTTCGCTCTGGATTGTTGTTCTCGGCTCCCGCAGGCAACGACTTGCTTTTTGATGAAAAACTCTGCGAACAAGGTCGTAATTTCTGTAATAAAATTTGGAATGCGTATAGACTTGTGGAAGGTTGGACAGTTATTGAGCAATCGGCTGTCGGCAATCAGCAGTCGGCAGTTGGCAGTAACTCTTTGGCAATTGATTGGTTTAACGCTCGTATCAACCAAACTATCATTGAGGTACAAGACCATTTTGTGAAATTTAGAATTTCGGATGCGCTGCTATCATTATATAATTTAGTTTGGAATGACTTCTGTTCTAAATATTTGGAAATCATAAAACCAGATTTTGAACAGCCAATTGATAAAGTTACGTTTGATGCTACGATTGAGATTTTCGAGAAATTAATGTGTTTATTGCATCCGTATATGCCATTCATTACCGAAGAAATTTGGCAAGCTTTGGCACAACGCAACGAAGGCGAAAGTATTTGTAGAACTGAATTTCCAAAAGGTGGAGAGGTAAACACGGAAATTTTAGCAAGTTTTGAAGTGATGTTTGAGTTGGTAACAAAAATCAGAGAAATCCGTAATGCCAAACAACTTTCTCCAAAGATTGCATTGCCATTAGCCATCAAAACGGAGAACAAAAATCGTTACGAAAACATCGAATCAATTATTGAAAAATTGGCGAATACTGAGACGATTAGCTACGTTTCGGATAAAGTGGACAACGCAATCTCATTCGTTGTAAAATCAGATGAATTCTTTGTTATTCTCGAAGGAGAAATTGACGTTGAGGCAGAATTAGAAGCCGCTCAAAAGGATTTGGAATACAATTTAGGTTTCAAAAAAGCCACCTTAGACAAATTGGCAAACGAGCGTTTTGTAGCCAATGCCAAACCAGAATTAGTGGAAAGAGAACGCCAAAAATTAGCCGATGCCGAGTCGAAAATTAAGGCTTTGGAAGAGAGGATAGCGAGTTTGAAGATGTAGAGAGAACGTGACATATTGAGCAAAATATCACAGAAGCCTTCTAAATGCATGATTTAGAAGGCTTTTTGTTTTTATCAAAATTTCGTGTATTTTTGATGATAACGAAATCAGACCCATGAAAAATAAAATCTTATATTTTTCAATGTTTATTTGTATAGCTTTTCAGATTAGCTTTTCTCAATCCAGAAAAACCATTCCGAATAATGATAGCTCATTGATTTCCTATAAAAAGCAATGGCGGAATACTCAAAATAGTATCAACCACAGGTCAGAAGCACTTAAAAATATAGTTTCAAGCTATTATCAGAACCAATCCTCCATAGATTCTTTCAATCATTATTGTAATTTATACATCCAATTTTCAGTAAAAAATCATATCTCTCAACACTTTTCAGATGCTTATTTTCTAAAAACAAATGCCAAACGTACACAAGCGGATTGGATTGGTTTAATCAAAACGGGTCAAGAAGCACTGCATCTTCTGGATTCTTTAAAAATAAAGCAGACCGCCTTTCAAAAAAGTATTTATGTTGACGAAATGATTTATGGTTATATTTTTTTAAATGATTTAGAAAACGTAGTCAAATATGGAAATAACACCATTTTAGCTTTAAAAAAAGAAAATAAATATGGTAAAAATGACCTGCAGATTTCCATGCTGTACTTGACTTTGGCAAGAGGACATGGGCATTTGACTCGGTTTGAAAAAGCCGAAAAGTATTTGGATAGCTCGTTGGTTTTCATAAAAAAAACAAAAGAAATTTTAAAGAAATATTTTATTCTGAATGATGTAGCGAGTATTAAAATAGACATGAAGCAATATGAAAAAGCATTACCCGTAGCATTGGATTGTCTTATGTTTTTTGAAAAAATA
>JANPIG010000251.1:0-3552 GCA_031424875.1 Cytophagales bacterium | reverse complement strand
CAATGCCTCGTTCGGGCAACTTGGAACGTTGGGCGAGTCAAGGGGTTTTACTATTAAATTCAACATTGACTGTTAGGGCTGGCGAGGCCGGTTCGCATCAGAAAAAGGGTTGGGAAACTTTCACGGATGCTGTAATAAAATGCGTTTCGGAAGAAAAAGAAGAAGTTGTTTTTATGCTTTGGGGAAAATATGCCCAAGATAAGGGTAAGATTATTGATGAATCCAAGCATTACGTTCTTAAAGCCAAACATCCTTCGCCAATGGCCGCTAATTATGGGGGTTGGTTTGGTACAAAACATTTTTCTCAAGCTAATAAGTATTTGATTAGCAAAGGCTTACCTCCTATTGAATGGTAATTTTCTTACCACATATTTTTAATTAACCACATAGGGAAGATAGGAATAATAGAGAAAAGTCTTAAAAAAGGAAAGAGATCATTGAGAATAAATCTCAAAAAACTCTTCTAAAACTTTCTATCCTACCTATCATTTCTATGTGGTTTCAAAATTATTTATTCATGAAAAAAATATTATTGACCACTCTGATTTTCTATATCAGTTTCTTCACTTACTCTCAAAACTTTATTTCAGAAATAAAGGCTTTTGAAAAAAAAGATTCGCTCTCTAAGCCTCGTGAAGGGCAAGTGCTTTTAGTGGGTAGCTCTACTTTTAGGTTGTGGCTAACATATCAACAAGATTTAAAGGATTTTCCCGTTATTAATCGTGGCTTTGGTGGTTCACAAATGAGCGATTTAAATTTTTACTTCGATAAAATTGTGCTAAAGTATAAGCCCAAAATGATTTTGGTTTATGAAGGTGATAATGATTTAAATGCTGGAGAGAACCCAGATTCTGTAATTAGCGAGTTTAAGGAGTTTGTGCAGAAAGTGAAAACAAAAATGCCTAATACGAAAGTGGCATTTTGTTCGATTCGTCCAAGCTTGGCTCGAGTTGCCATTTTAGACAAACAAGTTGCTGTCAATAAAGCTATTAAGAAATTTTGTAGGTGGCAAAAAAAGGTTTATTTTGTGGATATTCAAAAAGATTTTTACTTGCCCAGTGGTGATTTAATGCTTGATATATTTGTTGCCGACAAACTGCATTTAAACCAAAAAGGGTACGAAATTTGGGCCAATGCTACTCAGAAATTTCTGCATAAAAGAGTACCTGAATTGGTTTCTAAGAAATGAGAATATCATTGAAAATTAACAGCATGATTTTTGAATAAGTTTAAATAGGTTCTTAGTAAAATTAATTTCATCCAATGAAAAAAATACTGATACTACTATTGACAATTATTACTTTTAATACTTTTTCTCAAAATGTCACTATTTCGGGAATAGTAGAAAATGCAATTTCCGATACGCTTACTTTAGTTTATGATCCACTTTTGTTGGGTATAAAACCTCAAATTCAACAACATTTTTTTGCTAATGAAAAAGCTTTCAAATTTGGTTTAGATGTTGATAAAAATGCTATTGTTGAATTGCGTTTGCAGAAACAACAAATTATTTTATTCATAGCCAAAGGGGATAAAATCGAGTTAAACTTCGACGGAAAGGATATTCATAAAACGTTGATAATCAAAGGAAACCGTGAAATTGAGAATACATTTTTGGAACAATTTTATCAGAAATTCAAAGTTAATTTTAGTTCTCAAATCATGTTTGCTAAAATAAGCGAAACGCCTATTGATGTATTGGAAATGGGTTTATTTGATGCAAAAAAAGCACAGTCGGACTTTTATAAAACTTATCCAGAACAAATTAAATTTTCAGAGGAATTTAAGAAATACATTGAAAACCAAATTCGTTGGAATTATTGGTATTACATCTTGGCTTATCCCGTGGTGCGGGGCAATGCCAATACTGCCCAAACCCAAGTTATTTCTTTGCCCTCAACGATTTTGGAAGGATTGGACGACAAAAAAATTCAAGATGAATCGGCTATGATTTCTACGGCGTATAGAAACTTCTTGATTTACTACGTTACTTATTTCAATTCCAAAGAACACGCCTTTGTAAAATATGCAGATATGAGTAAGGCCATGGAAGACAAACACAAATTTGCTCGTGAGCATTTACCCGTAAGTGCTTATCAATTTTATTTGGCATATATCCTTGAAAACCAATGTCTTGCCTGTTTGCCTTCAACTGTTAGGAATACTTTTGCTGCCTTAAATATTACGCCAAATTCTGAAAAATATACGGCAATAGTCAAAGAAAAGTGCGGTGAATTGATGGCAAAAAAAGATGAAGAAGTTGCTAAGAAGAACGATAATAAACAATGGTTTAAAGGAGTTACCGAAAAAGGAGACACGCTTTCTTTAGCAGATTTGAAGGGAAAAGTTGTTTACATTGACTTTTGGGCGTCGTGGTGTGGACCGTGTCGTCAGCAGTTTCCTTTCTCAAAAATGTTGCATGAAAAATTAAATGAGAAACAAAAAAAACAAGTAGTTTTTCTTTATATTTCCATTGATGAAGTAGCAGAAAATTGGAAGAAAGCCATGATGGATATGAAGTTGGAAAATGGCACTAATATTCATTCCGTAGGTGGATGGGAATCATCAGCGGCCAAGTTTTTTAAATTGCAATCTATCCCAAGATATATGTTGATGAATAAAAAGGGCGAAATCATTGATAACAATGCAAAACGCCCCAGTGATCCTGCCGTTTTTATGGATATTTTGAAGTTATTGGAATAAATTAAATTTCTTCCAAAAGGCTTGCAAAATGTACATATTTCCCTCGATAACGCTTATCAATTTTCTCATGCAAATCATCTAAATAATCGTTTTCGAATACTTCAAAACCATCCTGACTATCAAAATTATACTGGATGGAATAGGTAACCCCTCCATTGTCAATTTCAGTCAATAGTTTTAAAACTTTATAAGATTTAGGAAATCCAGTAATCATAACTTCTTGAATATGAACACCTTGCATCCAATTTAAGAAGTCTTGTTCATCATTTTTATCTATGTTGTATGTAATATTATAAAGTAACATTGGCTTTAATTTAAATAAAAAATCCATTACCCAACAAAGGTAATGGATTTTTTTGCGTAAAATATTTTGATAATACTATTGATTTGCTAATTTTCTAATTTCATCAAATTTGGTGCAATTTGTTACGCAGTCTCCGTTACTATTCAGGATAAACTTATTGCCAGAAGCATCTAATAGCTCAAACTGTTTGGTGGCTGGCAAAATATTCACCTCCGCAAAATAACAAGGGGCAATTTTAGCATTAAAGCGATTGATAACACCTAATTTCCCTGCTCCTTTTGATACAATTGATAAACCATTATTAAAAGGCCTTACTTCATCATAATCAAAAGCAATTTGTACTTTACCTTTTTTATCAATGAACCCATACTTACTATTATCAAATTTCACCCCGTACAAGCCCTCTGTTGATATCATGATGTCTTTATACGTGGGTTTGGCAACTACTTTGCCACTCGTATCAACAAGGCCCCATTTGGCATCTTTCAGTACAGGAAATAAAAGATTGGAATCATATCTTTTAATAGAAGCATAGCTGGTTTGTG
>JANPIG010000250.1:0-4303 GCA_031424875.1 Cytophagales bacterium | reverse complement strand
GTCAAAAGGTGTTCAATTCTTAATGAAAAAGAACAAAATTGATGTGTTAATGGGTAATGGCCGTGCTTTGAAAAATAAAAAAGTAGAAGTAACCGCAGCCGATGGAAAAGTAACCGTTTATGATGCCAAAAATATCATGATTGCTACGGGAGCAAGAGCAAGAGCCTTACCAAATATTCCGATTGATGGCGTAAAAGTTATTGAATATCGCAAAGCAATGTCTTTGGAAAATCAACCAAAATCAATGGTTGTAATTGGCTCTGGAGCAATTGGTGTTGAATTCGCTTATGTATATGCCGCTATGGGAACTAAAGTTACTATTGTTGAATTTCTACCAAACGTTGTACCTGTTGAAGACGAAGATGTATCGAAGGAATTAGCAAAACAATATAAAAAGTTAGGCATTGATATTTATACCAACTCAACAGTGGAGTCAGTAGATACCAAAGGCGAAGGATGTAAAGTGTCTGTAAAAACGTCAACAGGAAATATTTCTATTGATTGTGATATTGTACTCTCTGCGGCTGGTGTAATCTCAAACCTTGAAAACATTGGTTTAGAAGAAGTAGGCATCATTACTGACAAAGGCAAAATCATAGTTGATAAATGGTACCAAACAAATATCCCAGGTTATTTTGCTATTGGAGATGTAACGCCCGGACCGGCCCTCGCCCACGTAGCATCAGCAGAAGGTATTATTTGTGTTGAAAAAATGGCTGGGCATCATACAGAGCCTTTGGATTATACCAATATTCCAGGATGTACTTACTGCACACCCGAAATTGCCTCAGTAGGTTTTACTGAAAAGAAAGCCATTGAAGCAGGATATGAAATAAAAGTAGGGAAATTCCCTTTTGTAGCCTCGGGAAAAGCTACTGCCGCAGGAGCAAGAGATGGTTTTGTGAAAGTAATTTTTGATGCTAAGTATGGTGAATTCCTCGGGGCTCACATGATTGGTTATAATGTAACGGAATTAATTGCCGAGGTAGTAGTAGCTCGTAGATTAGAAACAACGGCTCACGAAATAATGACCGCAATTCATCCACATCCCACCATTTCAGAAGCCATTAAAGGAGCAACCGAAGCGGCTTATGGTTGTGCTGTAGATTTATAGATAAGTTTCCTTATTAAATTTTATTAAAAATGGATAATCAAGTGTTAGAGTTTATAACAATTGATTATCCATTTTTTAGTTAACAATGGTCGAAGATTATTTCTTCGCTCTAAGAAACATTTTGTTCTCTTTGCCTTTTATAAGTTTTACAATATTCTTGCGGTGCGTTATGACAATCATTCCGAATAACAAAAATCCGAAAACAATTACCAAACTATTTTCGGGTCCAAATGCTTTCAGTAATAACATTATCGGGAAAGCAAAAGAGGCAATAATGGCCCCCAACGAAACATAATGGAAAGCAATAAAGACCAAAAAGAAGATAATCATACAAACCAAAGCAGCTTCTGGATGCACTGACATCACCATGCCCAATAAAGTTGCTACGCCTTTCCCTCCTTTGAAATTAGAAAATACTGGAAAAATGTGCCCAAAAACTGCCATAAATCCAAAAAGTAATTTCAAATTTTGACATTCTGACCATTCTATTAAATGCCCATAATACATCATCAAAGCTAAGGAAGTAGCCAACCACCCTTTAATAGCATCTATTAATAAAACGACTGTTCCAGCACGCTTGCCTAATACTCTAAATGTATTAGTTGCTCCTGCATTACCGCTCCCGTGTTGCCTCACATCTATACCAAAATATGCTTCTCCATACCAGATAGCGGTGGGTATGGATCCTAATAAATAAGCTGCAATTGTACAGGCAATTATCAAAATTGTTAATGACATGAATTAAGGAATAACAGATAAAATGATTGATTAATAGACGATTTATCTATATCTCGATAAACCTCAAAAACAAATATATATTAATCTTTCACGAAAACAATATTCCCTATAAAACTTCTTTAAAATGTACAAAATTGACCTTTTAAATGTATTATTTCAAGGTTTATTGTCCAGTACTTCGAGTAATCCTTTTTCCCAAAATAGTAGCACTTGTACTTTCTTTAAAATAAACACTACCTTCCAAATAGTTAGTAACATTTAACTTATAAGTATCCCCTATTGGAACTCTCAATACTTTATCCAAAATTACCTCATCACCCTCAATGCCTGTGATTCTTTCCTTCGCAATCATATAAGAGCGATGTATCCGCATGAAACGGTCTTCTGGTAGGCGTTTTTCTAAATCTGAAAGGGTAAGATTAGTTAAAACTCTATCTGCCTCAGTAGTAATAGATGCATACGTTTTTTGCGCTTCAATAAAGATTACATTTTTATATAAAACTTTATGAAACTTACCTTTTGCATCTACTTTCACAAAAATATAGTCCTCTCGCTTGGGCATAGGAGCAGGTTCTGGCTCATCCTCAGGAGAATCTACTAATGTCATTTCAAAAGGCATTTTACTAACTGCTTTTAAGAAACGCTGATAACCAAAAGGTTTTACTAAGTAATCCAATACTCCATGGTCAAAGCTTTGAAGAGCGTATTCAGGATAACCTGTAGTCATGATAAATTTTATTTTACCCTCAAATAGGCTTACCAAGTTCAAGCCATTCATGCGGGGCATCATAATATCAGTCATTACTAAATCCACTTCATTTGAATTTAAAATTCCTACCACTTCCATAGAATTGGTAGTAGCTGCCACTAAATTTAAGAATGGTGTATCTTTGATATAATCTACCAATACATCCAATGCTCCTTGCTCGTCATCTACTGCTACAACATTAATCATTTTTTTGTCTCTTTAAAATTTACGGTAAATGTAACAACATAATCTTCTTCAGTTTCTTCTTTTTCTAAAGAATAGCCTCCATTTTTATAAACTGCAGCTAACCTTTTTTCAATATTAATAATGCCAATGCCGGTATTACCTTTTTGGTCTAAACCATTTGGCTTTAAGTTTTTTAGATTATGCACCATAAAGGTAAAATAATCATCAATTAAACTTGCCCTTATAATCAATGGATAATTAGAATCATCAATTAGTCCATGTTTTATAGCATTCTCAACTAATGTAATCAATACCATAGGCACTATTCTGTGCGAAGACATATAACCCTCTTCATCATAGTCTATATATATTGTATTATTAAAACGGAGTTTATGAATATTAATATACTCTTTTACAAAATCAAGCTCTCCCCGCACATCTACCTCATCAGCTTGCAGTTTTGTACTGGTAGCATATCGCATCATGTTGGCAAAATCAATTACAATTTCACCAGCTTCTTTATTTGCCTTTCTTACTTTACTATAAATCATGTTCAGCGTATTGAACATAAAATGTGGATTGATCTGTGACCGCAAAAAAGCCAATTCCGCTTGTGATTTTTCTTTTTCTAAAATAGCAGTCTTTGCTCTTTGTTCAGCAAGTTGCAAATCTTTTTCGATTAATTCTTTTTGTTGCTGAATAACTCTCCGAGCAAAATGATAGCCGAGTGCGAAAATAATAAAGTTACTTCCTGAGCTTACAGATTGTGAAATTACCTGAATAAATACTGGTTTATCATCTGGTAAAGTAGCATTCAGAAATTGAAAAATATAAAATTCAATTAAATATTTATAATATATATAAAGAGCAATGACTACTGTAAAAGTAAAAATAAGTTGAATCCACTTTTTTAAGTTTAAATATTTGGGAAATATCCAAAAAGCACTGGCATAAAATAACCCAATTTCTCCTAATCTATGAAATATTGTTTGAACTATAAAACCATAGGAGAGAGAATAATTATAAAAAAATTTAACCAAAAGACTAAAATATACTACATACATTATCCAAACTAACACATGAGTATGTAACAATTTATTAGATAAAATTTTCTTAAGCATAAGATTAAGTGAATATTTTTGGAAAGGTTTTTGACTGTTTACTTACTAAAAAGCTCTTTTTGGGTGAATAATAGGTTTATTAGGATAATTTAAAAATATCACCGCTGAAAGCGGTGCAAATTTGTATCGTTAATAATAACAAAAACCCATAAAAATTTAAAAATCATGACAACTTCACAAAAATTATCCGTAAAAAAATCAATTGTTTCAAATTTATCATCAGTTAAATCTTCATGGGGAACAGGTAGTGTATCTATGACTCAATTATGGGGAACAGGTAGCGTATCTATGACTCAATAACACTCCATGCAATTTGATAGATTGGTATTTTGCTATCAATAAGAAACTAACAAAAAAAATACTTTGAATGATTACCCTTCCACTACTAAAATTGAA
>JANPIG010000249.1:0-5364 GCA_031424875.1 Cytophagales bacterium | reverse complement strand
ATTTCTACCATTTTACATCTGTTTTGTGCAAAGGTAGATAGCCGATCTTTGAGAATATTTTACATAAGATAAATAGTCAGCGAATACCTCGAATTCTGCTTAGGCTCACTTGGGTGATTCCTAAATACGATGCAATGTATTTTAGAGGAACTCTTTGTAGCACATTTGGGCTTTCTTTGAGCAAAAAATTATAACGCTCTTCGGCAGAATGAAACTGAATACTTTCTACCCGATTGACAGTATCGACATAGGCGGCTTCAAAAATCTTTCTAAACAGCCTTTCGATGGAAGGAAAAGAGTCATAAAGTTCAAAAAGTTTGGCAGAATCTATCGCAATTAATTCAGAATCCTCAATCATTTGAATAGCTTTCCGTGAGGGTTTTTCAGTAAAAAGGCTTTCAACTCGGGTAATAATGGAACTTTCAAAAGCAAAACATTCCGTTATTTCAATATCTTCTTTGAAATAGTAAATGCGAGCTACCCCTTTTTTGATAAAATAAATAGTTCGGCAAGTATGTCCAATGGACTGTAAATCTTTGTTCTTTTTGATAATCACAGGTTTACAAATTTCGGAAATGGCATGAATGGCATCTGCTGAAAGATGATTGTAGTGATTGAAATATGTGATTAATTCCTCCAAAGTTTTGGGATAGTGATACAATTTTCAAACAGTAATTTGAAGTTTTTTGTTCATTCATTAAAACAACTCAATAGTTCAACGTAATCCCAGCCCCAAATTCTTTATCATAATGCGTTGCGATTCTGAAAACACGACTCACGATATACCTAAAATCTTTATCTGACATATTGATATTAATTTCTCAAAAATAACTCGAAACACCTAATTGAATTGCTCCTAAACTTGCGGGTGGATTGCCCAAAATATCCCTTTGTTTTTGGTAACGATAACTCGCCCGAATTACGGTTGATGGAATGGGTCGCCAACTAATGGCTGGCATTATTGAGACGATTTCGTCATAAATATTATCGCCCGTCTCCTTGAATGTTCCTACGTTAAAATCAACCTTTTCAAAGCTACAAGCCACGCTAAAAACTGAGTTTGGGAAGCCCAATAACGGTTTTTTATAGATTGGTTGCACAATATCAACGAATCCACCTTGTTGTTTTAAACCAAATTGAAAGGCATGATTTGGTGGTACGTCCACATTAACCCATGCCCATTCGGCAGTAATAAAAGTCTTCGTTTTTTTGATGGTTGTGTTAAAATCCACGGCATAAACATTGAGCCTCCTTTTGTCGTCTATTTTAATGCCATCCGCTTGAAATTTATTATAGACACCACCCATGTAGGAAAGTCCTAATTCGCCAATTTTACGATTTCTGATGGCAACTTTTCCAGTAAATAAAGGCTGTCCATTATTACTCTCTTCAAAACGGTCTTTGTTAGCTTTTGCCGATGGGAGCGAAGTTCTATTATTATCATTATCAATAATCGAATTATCAAATCCGTTGGTTAAGTACGTTTCATAAGCAAAAACCCATTGTTTGGAATATACTTTACCGTAAAGCCCCATACCGACATTACTAAAAGTGGCAGGTAGCATTTGGGTTACCGAGATGGGTCTATCGCTAAATTCCCATTTCGGGCCGTCGTGATTTTGGTTGAATGCCCCAATCGGATTCATCACAATCCCTGCCCTGAAATTGAAGAGATTATTGAATTGAAAATCCACAGCGGCAAATTCGATGTTGATTTCTTTTGTACCGTCTTCAAATTCAATTTCTGACATAAATTTTATTTTTCGGTGTAAACTTCCCCCTAAAAATATCGTCATTCTTCGCATTTGGAACGAAAGCCCTTCGCCAGCACCATCTTCTACGGCATAATTAGTATTCATTTCAGCATAGCCACCAACGCCCAATGGAGTTCGCCCAATCTGTAAGAATGGACGGTTATAAACGGCATCCATATTCATTACATTTTTAGAGGAATCTGTTAGAATTTTACGACTAAAAAGTGTTGTATCTATTTGAGAATGAGTCAGTTGTGAAAAACCCAAAAAGATAAATAATAGTTGATATTTTTTCATTTTTATCAAGATAAACTAATGTAAATATTTTCTTCGTCAGTTTTCACACTGAACGTTCGCAAGGCTTTTTCGGCTGGTCCTTGGGTTACATTTCCTTTATTGTCAAACTCACTGCCGTGTCCCTCACAAACTAAATAATTCCCCTGTGGTTGCACCTCATTTCCTTGATGGGTACATTCCAAATAAACGGCGGAATATTGGTCTTCCCCCAAACGAAAAACGGCAATCGGAAAACCTAATTTTTCATATTTAGCCACCACCACATTTCTGGTTGTCTTTTTATCTTTTTTGATTTCGATAAACTCACTTTTTTTGACGACTAAATTGTTTTGTTTATAATCAACTTGTTTAGCATAATAAGCTGAACTACAACCTGTTAATGCAGTCAATAAGGTACTTCCACCAAGACAAGTAAGGCAACTTGTACGAATAAAATCACGTCTTTCCATGTTAAAGGCTTTCTAAAAAAGTTAATAATTGTTGTTTTTCGGTACTACTCAAAGATGTGTATTTCACCTTACTTTTTTGGGCTTCGCCACCGTGTAGAATTATGGCTTCTTCAATACTTTTGGCTCGTCCATCGTGCAGTAAATGGTATTTCCCACCTTGCGAATCTTTGGATAATCCCAAACCCCAAAGGGCTGGCGTTTTCCATTCGCTGGTTTTGGCAGAACCTTCCGTATAATTATCATCTAAACCTTTGCCCATATCATGCAAAAGCATATCAGTGTATGGATAAAATTCTTTATTAGAAATCGCTTTAATGGGAGAATTTCCTGTGGTGAGTTTTGGGGTATGACAACCCCCACAATTGAGTTGATAGAAAATAATTTTTCCTTTTGTAACATCAACATCTTCTTGTTTTCTCTGAATCGGAGCTTTCAACGTGGATAGATAATGAACAATGTCATTGATTTTTTGAGTTGATACTTCGGGGTCAATTTCCAAATTTGAATAGGCATCAATGGGGTCAAAAGCGGATGTAATCCCCATGTCTTGATTATAAGCGTTCACGGTTTGGTGTAATAAATCATAAGATGTTGCTTTTTTACCAAAACGATGAAGGTATTTCCCTTCTTTACTTACAGAATTTGGCAAGGGCTTTATCGTTGATGGCAGTTCTAACCAACTCGGCACACCCGAAATTCCATCATTATTAGTATCGTTTGGATCGGCAAGAGCAATAATATCTTGGTCAGTTACGTATTGCAAAAAACCAAGTCCAGTAAATGCAGGGGCAATAAATTTTGAAAAAGAAGCACCAGAAGGAAGCGTTTCAGGCTGAAAACCATGAATAGATTTACTCTGTAATTGTGGACCGCCAAACCCTAAAAATTTGTTACCCGTTTCATCATCTTGTCCAAATCTTGTGAGTATGGTAGAAGGATGTCCTTTCCCATCGCCAGAATGACATGAGATACAACTGGTACTCACGAAAATGGGACCTAAACCTGTGGCAGAGGTAAAAACTTCATTTACACCAGCATCTCCTCGTAAAAATTGGGCTGTTTGTTCATAAGTTAAACCTTCTAATGAACCATCTAAAAGAGAATCTTCTTGGGGTGCGGTTGGTAAAATTTCTTCACAAGCGGTTGTGAAAAATAAACTAAAAGTTGCGAGTAATAGTATATGCTTTGCTTTCATATAATTGAGAATTATAATTTGAAAGTACAAAGATATATTAATTTTTAGACTAACCTAAAAATTATTTTTGAGTAATCATTTTACAATTAAATGTTTAGAATTTAATTTTTAGAAACGAAATTTTTAGCTGTTAATTTATCCCTAAAAAGGGTGGTGTGGGGTTTGAAAATCAAATGCAATAAAAAGGGAAAGCAACCAAATTCGGTCGATTTCCCTTTTACTTAATAAAAATTTAGTTATTATCTACCTCAATAATTCAAAATAACCCCCACACCAAATCTCCTACCACTATTATAATGCGTTGAAATGCGAAACTTAAATTTACATAATGACAAAATCTCGTATATATTCATTCTTGAATTCAAGAAGATAATTACGCACTTTTGGCAATCTTTTCCATAATCTGATGGTTCTCTCCAAACCTACAAAGTGCCTCGCAATGCTGGCGAAGTTCTGAGAATAAAATGTACTTAATGGGCGTTTTTATTTGCTTGATGGAAGGGCGTGAAAGTTGAGAAATCACGTCTTTTTCTCGACTGTTGGGTACTACCAAATAGAAAATTTCATCCCCGTCTGCAATAGAGTAGGAGAGGTCAGTTAATCGTAAAATACCAGAATAGATACTGGTACTTTTTTCGACTTCAAAAGCACAAATCACATTGTTTGTACCTTTCGCAAACCATAAAACATCAATCAATTTGATGGTATTGGCAGTTTCTTTATCGCAATTAATGGCGGGGAACTTATTGGGACTCATAAACGAAAAACTTTGTCCGCCAAAAGACCTTGAACGGTCATTGGATGCCACAAAGGCATCATATCCCAAACTTTGTCCAATTTTCAAAAGGTGAAATTGCATTTCAGAATGTAGATTTTCTTCTAATTTTTCCTCTTGAATTTCTTTTTGGCGTTTTTCGATATTCTTCTCAAATTTGTTGCGTTCTTCTTCGCTTAAATATTCATCGTTTCCAATCAACATTTTTTGCGTTCCAACCTCAAAGCAAAGTCCCGCAATTGCTCCTAAATCGTTAGAAAGGTGGGCTTTATGTTTGTTGTTGGTTTCCAGTAGTACCTCTCTAATTTTTAGGTATTCAGACCATGAACCCAACTTCTTTTTATCGTTGAATAAAGCATTAAAACCGTTCACGATTGCCGTATTGAACGGTGGAAATAAAGTAGGATGCAAAAAATACAAAATACTCCCAACGGCTGGACCTAATCCTTTTATTTTCAAAGCATCCAATCGGACAATTTCTTTAATAATTTGTTCTTCCGATTTGGCATTAATACAGTTTTCCAAAAATTGCCCAAAAGCCGTTTTGTTCCCTTGATGCTCGTAAATATCAGGGATTCGCAGTTTGGGTTTCCAGTAAAAAGGATGCGAAATACCCACAAATATTTGTTTCTGTTCGGCTATACAACTCAATACAAATTCCAAAGAACTACCTTTAAAATCATTTGGAAAATTTTTGTTTTTAATATCATCTACCACCTGTAAAACCCCTCTACGAATGGTGCGAAAGGCTTTTAGTCGTTGGTCGTTGTCTATGAACCAGGTGTTGAAAACACTTTGGCTATCGGTCTTGTATTGGGTAATGATGTGGTTTAAATCAGTGTTCATAGGTAATGATATTTCATAATTTATTAAAAATTAGTGATATAAGTCTTC
>JANPIG010000248.1:0-9792 GCA_031424875.1 Cytophagales bacterium | reverse complement strand
GTAAACACCTGACATTGAGCGAGTTGCAGCATTATAGAGTTTAGTGGGAATGGTCTTTGTCAAAGGGTCAAAACGCTTTTGTTTCCATCCAGAAACTAAGTCGAAATCATCTTCCATAATCATTCTGTATAACTCTGGAATCTCATCGGGGCTGTCTTGCAAGTCAGCGTCCATCGTGATAACTACGTGGCCCATTGCTTCCTTAAAACCTACATGAAGGGCGGCAGATTTACCGTAATTTCTACTGAATGATATACCCTTAATATTTGTATTATTCTCAGAAATAGATTTGATAACTTGCCAAGATTTATCACGGCTACCGTCATTCACAAAAATGACTTCGTAGCTAAAACTATGGGCAATCATTACTCGTTCTATCCAAGCACAAAGTTCGGGAAGAGATTCTTCTTCATTATAAAGTGGTACGATGACGGATATATCTCACATTTTTATATTTTTAAAGTTTTTAGTTAGCCACTAAGACACGAAGTCTCCAAGTTTTATTTTTTAACGTATTTTATGTCTTGGTGTCTCTGTTGCTACATCAAAATATCAAATAATAATCTCCCAAAAACCCTTGAAAATCAGCCGTATAGCTTTCGTTTGAATCCTTAATAAAAAGCTGTTCGGTTTGAGTTTCAGTTTTTGAAAAACCAAAGGTCGTAATAATTCTTAATATTTTACTGCCTTCTCGGTGATGAATATTGAGTTTTTTATTGGCAAAAAGCCCTAATTCATTAGCCATTTGTGCTAAAACTGAACTTTCATACGCTGGCAATAAAACTACAAATGTACCCGTGGGCGAAAGTAATCTGATGACTGAACTCAACAAATCTTCAAACGACAACGTATCAGTATGTAGTGCATTGTTGCGGGTTTGAATTTCAGCTTTTAAATGATTTTGAAAAAAAGGGGGATTACTTACAATTAAATCATAACAATTTTTGGAGGTAAAAGATTGAATATCGGTATGGTACAGCTTTATTTTATCCTTAAAAATACTACTCTCTACATTCTCAACCGCTTGATTATAAGCTACTTCTTCTATTTCAATGCCTTCAATTTCTGCTTCTGACCGTTGAGCTAACATTAAAGTCAGAAGCCCCGTACCTGTACCAATATCCAAAATTCTCTTCGCATTCTGGACATCCGTATATGCTCCTAAAATACAAGCATCGGTGGTCACTTTCATCGCTGTTTGGTCTTGATGAATAGTGAATTTTTTGAAAGAAAAATGAGTATTTGAGGGCATAATTTGTACTACAAAGGTATGGTTTTATACGCATTTTTTGGAGTAAAAATTTATTTTAATGGCACAAATAAAAAATGTAAATTGTTCATTTCTATAACACTTTTTAGTAAACAATTACGTTCATTTTTTTATTAGACTTATATTATTACCTTGATAATCAGCAACTTATTTTAATTTCATATCTACCAATTAAACCATTCTCTCCATGAAAAAATCACTTACGTTCGTTCTTCTTTTTTGTATTGTTCTGCCTGTTTTTGCTACTCATATCAAAGGTGGTGAAATTTCTATTTCCCCTGTGGCGGGAAAGCCTTTGACGTATGATTTTACGGTAATAATTTATTCTGAAATTAATCGTGCCAATGCCGACCAAAAAGACATATTTCTTTGCTTCGGAAATGAGTAGTCGAAATATGCTCCGAGAGTGAAGGGAAACGGAAATGGAGAAGATATTGGCAATAATGTCTCGAAAAGTGTGTACAAAATCACTTATACCTATTTGGGTAATGTCAGCAACTATACTGTCAGCGTTACTATTGCCAATAGAAGTCCTGATATTCGAAATATTACGGGAATGCCGTCGAGTGCAACTACTTTTTATATCGAAACTAAATTTAATACTGCCCTCAACAATACTACTTCTATACTGACTAATACGGTAGGGGTTATTAAAGCAAGAGCTAATCAAAAATTTACTTAAAACCCCAAAGCCATTGATAATGAGGGAGATAGCCTAGGGTATCGCCGTGTTACAAGCAAAAAGCCCTGTCAGAATGTTCTGGTAGGGCTTTTGAATTAAAAGGCTTCGTTTAAATTTTTTTGATTATTTTTACCCTAAACTATAAAAAGACTTTTCTATTGCCACGAATGCTCGCACAATCATACTCTCCAACGGAACTGCATCCGCAAAAAATTGACCTTTTTTTGGAAAATGGTTGGTTCAGAATGGGAAGAACTATTTTTACCACCAATTTTTTGAAATATGACGGACTATTTCATTCAGCTATGTGGCTGAGGATAGATTTATTGGCTTTTTCTCCTACTAAAACGCATCAAAAATTACAGAAACTTAATGCTAAATTTAGGGTAGAATTTCGCTCCTTAGTTTTGAATGAAGGACATGAAAATCTTTTTGAGAAATACAAAATGGGTATCACTTTCGATGCCGCCTCATCCTTACAAGATTTGCTTTTTCATGATGGATCGCATAATGTTTATGATACGCAAGAAGTCTGTATTTATGACCAAGAAAGGCTCATTGCTGTTGGCATTTTTGATGCGGGTGAAAAGACTATGATGGGTATCACCTGTTTTTATGACCCTGATTATCAGAAATATAGTCTTGGAAAATACTTAATGTTTTTGAAAATGCAATACGCTAAAAACCAAGGAATGACGCATTTTTACCCAGGATATTTTGCTCCTAATTATCCCATGTTCGACTATAAATTGGATTTGGCAAAGCCATTTACAGAGTATTTTGAGTTAAGTTCGCACACGTGGAAATCAATTCAAATTTTTTCTTCTTTAAAGATTCCGATTGATATTATGCGATTGAAATTGAGGCAGTTGCAAGAGTTTTTAAGTCTTAGAGAAGTCGAAACACATTTCTATAATTATGAATTTTTTGATGCGGATTTAATTCCAAATTTCAACGGTTTAGAGACTTTTGATTTCCCTGTTTTCTTGCAATATTCAGATACTTATGGCAAGATTCCCCAAAAGCCAATCATTGTGTATGATGTGCGGGATTCGCAGTTTCATTTGGTGGTTTGTGAAGGAATTTGTCCTATAAACCTTTTGCCAAACAATTCAGAACATTTTACAGAAGAAATCCTAAAAATGACTCAGCACCTTTTTGCCACAGAATTAGCTGAAATTATGGCAATTGTAGTGGCGACTTCGTTTGCGGTGGTAGAACAAAAGTTTATAACTGTCTAACATTATTTATGGACACTAAGTAACACAGGAACGCCTGCCGCAAAGTATTTCACAAAGTCAAAGAAGAGTTTTTTGTGTTACTCTGGGTAAAACTTTAAGAAACTCTGTGTCCAGAAAATAGCTTATTTAATTATAATTTCATCAGAATCATACAGAAAACCGCATAATTGAGCATATCCTGATAATTAGCCTCCACACCTTCCGAAACCAACGTAACGCCTTGATTATCTTCGATTTGCTTAGTTCTAAAAATCTTCATCAAGATTAAATCCGTCATTGAAGTCACCCGCATATCACGCCAAGCCTCGGCGTAGTCGTGGTTTTTGTCTTTTTGCAAACTGAGCGTTTCTTCAATTTGTTCATCGTATAAATCACTCAATTCTTGATCTGAAAATTCAGTTTTTTCAGAATTTTCTAATTTTTTTTGAATTAAGGCAATCACACAATAATTGATAATCCCGATGAATTCTCCTTCAATTCCATCTTCAATTTTCTGAACACCTTTCTCTTGAATAGAACGAATGCGTTGGGCTTTAATAAATATTTGGTCGGTAAGGCTGGGCAAACGTAAAATACGCCAAGAAGTGCCATAGTCCTTGTTTTTCTTAACAAATAAGGATTTACAAATTGAGATTATTTGTCTGTATTCTGTTTCCGTTTTGGTCATGTTCTTGGATTATGCAAGCACAAACGCACTCAATGTTTTATACACATCGTTGATATTTTCGCCTTTTCTGAAATCTTTTTGGATGGGCGTTTCTGAGCCTTTTATCCAAATCAGAATCTCGGCATCGAGGTCTAAAATTGAGGCAGAGCGTTTTGAAAAGTAATTGATTGACTTATAAGGAATGGTCATAAAATCAACCTTTGAGCCTGTAAGTCCTTGTTTATCAACGAGTATCAATCTTTTGTTCGTAAAAACAAACATATCCCGAATCAATTTGAATGACTTGACGATGGTTTCGCCCTCAATCAAAATTGGAGCGAATTCGTTAGCGACAGATTCAGTGGAAACCTCCGAAGAGTTGCCCATCAAAGCGTTTAAAAGTCCCATGAGGTTTTTATTTAATGTTGAATTGTTTTGTAAAAATACGGCTGCGGTTTGGGATTTGCAATAAAACACGAAAAGGTAAGAAAGAGAATTTTTAATGTCTCATTCTTACCTTTTTATAATAACTACTTTCAAATTCTATCTTGCAGGTATTTTTATCTTTTCAAGAGCCTCTTTTGCACGAGCATTTTTCTCCGCAAAATAATTTTTACCTTTCAAAAAATCAAAAGTTCCATCATCTGGGAGGATGTTGATTCTTGGGAGTTCTATTTTTTGTGTCTGTGTTTTCATTATTGTACTTTATTTTTATAACAATTTTCTTACAAGAAATGATTCATAATTCTTATTTTTCTGAAAAGGCTCTGTCATTTCTTCAAAAGTTCCTAAAATTTCATAGAAGATAGAAAACTCTTCATAATATTTCAAAATTGCCAGTTGATATAGTCTGGTTCGCAGTGGATTACTACCTGTTAGATAAATAGTACAATTAGGTTTTTTACTGAAAAAATCACTCATTACAGATATAACAGTGGCTAATATCTTTTCCATATCTCCATTTTTACTTTTTACTTTATCATCAATGCTATCATTCTTGAAATTGTAATCTCCAAAACCAAGATTATAGACATTATCTGTAATTTCAGAAAAAATAACAACTTTCAAAATAATTCCTTTTTTACCAATACTGGCAAAAGTATATATGTTTTCATCAACTGATTGAGTTTGATAGATAGGATGATTGGTCATTATTTAGTGGTTTTTACAAAAGTAGCAAAAAAATGTAAAATTTGAATTATCGGAAATAGAAAAAGCATTTTGGTCTTTTTAATTGTTCATCTAAAAACAGGATAAAACGCTTTTATTTTCTTGAAATGATTAGTTTTGTGGAGTGGATGTTTCTTGTCAAAGAATTATTGGAGAAGATTTCGATAAATTAATAAATTATTTAAAATCAGTCATGGGTAGTAAATCAGTCTGTTTTAATTGTAAAAAATCTTTCAGCTTTTTTAAATCTGAGATTCACAAAGCCTGCCCTGAATGTAAAGGTGAAGTTTTTATTTATCCGCACAGATTTAGAACTCCTAAAAAAGACGATATTAAGAAATGGGCTGTCGTGGAATATCTAAAAGAAAACGGTGTTTTTTATCAGCATATTAGAAAAGAATATGAGTATATTGACTCTAATGGTATTACAAAAATCTGTTCTGGATATGCAAAAATTCCAGAAACAATGAGAGAAGCAAAAGAATTTGTGGATGAATATTCTAAACCTGTGACAGATTCACAACTTGAAAGTAACCTATAATATAAATGCTAATCAACCTAAAACAAACCCTCCTCGACCTCACAAAACCCCGTATCATGGGGATTTTGAATATCACGCCCGATTCTTTTTATGAAGGAAGTCGCTTTACGGACTTGTCGAAAGTGCTTGCTCAGGCTGAAAAAATGCTTTCGGCGGGAGCAACATTTTTGGATATTGGCGGACATTCTACTCGCCCAGGGGCTACACCCGTGAGTGAGGACGAAGAACTCAAACGAGTATTGCCAGTCGTGGAAGGAATTATCCATAATTTTCCCGAAGCCTTGATTTCAATTGATACTTTTAGGGCTTCGGTGGCTTCGGAATGTGTGAAGGCGGGTGCGGTGATGGTCAATGATGTGTCGGGGGGAGATTTGGATGATAAGATGTTTGAAACTGTGGTTAGTTTAAACGTTCCCTACGTATTGATGCACAGCCGAGGAACACCCGAAACTATGACACAACTAACTGATTATCAAGACTTAGTAACAGATGTGATGGATGAATTGCAAAAGAAAATTTATCGTTTACGACAATTAGGACAAAAAGATATTATCATAGATTTAGGCTTCGGATTTGCCAAAACTGCCGACCAAAACTATATACTTTTGAATCATTTAGAAGACTTCAAACTATTAGATTGCCCGATGCTGGTGGGGGTTTCGAGAAAGTCCATGATTTGGCGAAAGCTCAATATCTCACCCAATGATTCTCTGAATGGTACTACTGTTTTAAACACTGTGGCTCTGATGAAAGGAGCAAATATTCTAAGAGTTCATGATGTGCAGGAGGCGGTTGAGGCGGTTTTTTTAGTTAAAGAAGTTATAGGGTTAAAGAGTTAAAAAGTTTGTTCGCTCAACTAACTTTTTAACTTTATAACTCCTTTAACTTTATAACTCCTTCAACTCTACCCCGTCACCAAAAGTTGTGCTAATAAATAATCTGCAATCAAAACAGCAATACAACTATTGGTTACGGCTGCTGTACTTGCTTGACCAACTTCCAAAGCTCCACCGCTGGTAAAATAGCCTTGAAAAGAAGAAATTGTAACGATTAAAAAAGCAAAAACTACTGCTTTAATCAAAGCAAAAGGTACATTGAAAGACTTGAATTCATACTGCAATCCTTGAATATACTCTTGTGGAGCAATTGCCCCCGTAAGCCATCCCGCTAAATAGCCACCCCAAATAGCCAGGAACGCTGCCAGCGTTACCAACATCGGAAATACTACAATGGCGGCAATTATTTTGGGTAAAACTAAATAAGAAGTTGAGTTAATTCCCATCACTTCCAAAGCATCAATTTGTTCGGTAATACGCATGGTGCCTAATTCGCCAGCAATATTTGAGCCTACTTTTCCCGCCAAAACAATGCCCGTAATAGTGGGGGCAAATTCCAAAATAGTAGAATCACGGACGATGAGGCTAATAATATAGTGAGGCACAAAAGGATTATCTAAGTTCGCTGCTGTCTGCACGCAGGTAACTGCTCCCAAGAAAAAAGAGACAATAGAAACGATAAGTAATGAACCAATACCTATCTGAACGGCTTCATCAAATACTAAAGAAAAATAAACCCTAAATTTTTCACGGTCGGTGAAAAGTTTTCCTAAAAAAATAAAATATTTACCTATTTTTGACATTTTTGAATGAGTTATAGATTTAAAGAATTAGAGAGGTTAAAGCGTTAAATAGTTTTGAATTTAGAAATAATTTACGTGGTTTCGTAATGTTTCAACTCTTTAACTTTATAACTTTTATAACTCTGAATAAAGGCAAAGATAATGAACAAAACGATAGTAGTAACGGGTGGCACAAAGGGTATTGGTAGAGCCATCGTTGATAAATTTGCCAAAGAAGGCTTCACCGTAATCACTGCAGCACGAACTAATGACGATTCATTTCCAGAAAACGTTCATTTTTTCAAAGCTGACTTATCCAAAAAGCAAGAAGTCATGGCTTTTGCCGACTTTGTAAAACAGACAGTTGACCATGTGGATATTTTGGTAAATAACACAGGATTCTTTTTGCCAGGGCAAATAAATAACGAACCCGAAGGCACACTCGAAGCCATGATTGAAACCAATCTGTACAGTGCATATCACCTAACTCGTGGGCTGATTGGCAACATGATGGAACGCAAAGAAGGGCATATTTTCAATATTTGTTCAACCGCCAGCATTACGGCATACACTAACGGAGGGTCGTATTGTATCTCTAAATTTGCCATGTTGGGCATGAGTAAAGTGCTTAGAGAAGAAATGAAACCTCATCATGTACGGGTTACGAGTATCCTCCCAGGGGCAACGCTTACGGATTCGTGGGCAGGTGTTGAAATCCCTGCCGAAAGATTCATGGCCGCTGATGATGTGGCACAAGTGATTTGGACAGCCTACAATTTGCCAAGTACCACGGTTTTGGAAGAAATAGTACTTCGCCCACAATTAGGAGATTTGTAAAAGATAAGTAACTCATATTATGTAGAATAAGGATTTGCATGAAACTGTTTGGGCTAAATTTATCGCAAACAGTTTCATTATTTTCTACACTAAATCTGGCAAAAATTCTGTAAACCAATGGGGTAATTGAGGAGATTTATATTCTTTTTGGGAGTTGTTGATGATTAACAAAATTTGTGGATTTCCAGAAGAAGAATCCCAAATTCTCAAACTATCAATCAAGTTGTGATGAATATTCAGGAATTTTAAATTTCCGTAATAATTATGATGATTAGCGTAAGTAGGGACTAAAAACCCTCCCTTAAATACTCAAATACCAACTCTATCTTCTGACAAATCAAGACGCTGAAGACCTAAAAAAATCATAGGAATTGAATAGCCTTGTTTTTTGAAAAAATGAATCGTATCCCTTGAACTTTCATTACTAAAATGACCTTCATAAGCAAAATCAGCTTGATTGGAAATGGCTTCTTTACTTAGCCTTTCAAATTCTTCAACAGTTGCCTCATCTGCTTCTTGAACTGCATATTTATGGACTTTTATATACGAAGAGAAGTGCTTAAGTTTTTGACTAAAAACAAGGTCTCCATCGAAAATGGTTAGATTTTGGGCATTTTGTGGCAGTAAGTTCTTTCCAAAAGTAGATTTTCCTGCACCATTATGCCCTGCAATTATATAGAGATTAGGCATGGTAGCAAGTTATATTTTTCACGTAATTCATCCGCTTCTTGGTGAGACAAATATCTAATAATTTGATGTTGCTTTTGATTTTCTGGAAATAATGCAATGGCAATATCTCCATTGGCATATTCATAATAAAATTGATTCCCTTCAAGGTCAAGTTCACAAAGCATGAAAGGAAGATTTTTTGAAAACTTATCCTCTCTAAGCCTCTCCACAGCCAATGCTGCTTGTTTTTCTAATTCGAGTACGAAATCTGGTTTTTCCATGATATTTAATTATTAAATTCTAAAAACAAATCTACAAATTTGTCTCGAAAAATTATCACAAAGGCAAAACTTGGTGTCTTCGTGACAAAACTACTTTCTCTTCAAATACGCAATTAAAACTTTCCTCACATCATTTCTAATATCGCTCAAATCCTTCTCGTCCGATTCATTAATTTTCAAAACGTCTGGATTTTGAGCAGTCAGATAACCAAAATTTGTTTCTTTTCCCTCCATCATAAATTTTGGAATCGAAATATAGTATTCCTGATTTACGTCTAACAGTTTTCCATTGACAAACCACTCATTTTTTGCTTCGTCATGCGTGATTTTATCCCATTGCAAAAAACCACCATTTCCTTTATTTTTCAATCCCGTTTCCAAGATTCTTTCCAATAATCTTCCTTTCAACGAAACCTCTACAATTTTCCCCCCAAAAGGCAATACTCGCATGATATCCAACTGCGTAATTTTGCCCGACAATTGGTCATCTATTCTCACTGAACCACTATTAAAAACTGTACAATCAACTGGTTTCGAGGCAGATGCGGTCATGGCTTTGGCAATTAAATCTCCCAAGTTGGTGTGTGAATTTCGCATCGAAACCTCTCGCCCGTCTAATTTTTCGCTAAGTTGTGCTACGGCATCATTCCTATCCATTCCTACTTTTTTGAGGGCAACATCCATAATATCATCCCACTTCTTTACTAAACTCGCCACCGCAGAATCCATCGGAATTGACTCGTCTATTTTGCGTAAATCACTGTTAATCAATACTTTTTTCGTTTCAGTATTAAAAATAATGTTGTGGATATAGGCTGTTTTGGCATTAGCATCAGC
>JANPIG010000247.1:0-1807 GCA_031424875.1 Cytophagales bacterium | reverse complement strand
TAAAATTGATAAAATCAGTAACGTTCTCGACCCACAAACTCGAACAATGACGGTCAGAATTAACCTAAAAAATACGGGCAATATATTAAAACCAGAGATGTTTGCCCAAGTTACTGTGAACTTCGACCAAAGCAAAAAGTTAGTATCAATCCCAGCCGAAGCGGTGATTTTTGATAAGAATAAAAACTTTGTAGTGGTTTATAAAGATGCGAAAAATATTATGCCACGTGAAGTCCAAATTGCCCAAACCACGAATGGTAAGTCATTTATTTACAGTGGGTTGCTAGAAGGTGAGCAAGTAATGTTAAAGAATCAATTGATGATTTATAATGCGTTGAATAATTAATAATCATGAAAAAACTATTGGGACTTTCCCTTAAATATAGATTTGCCGTTTTCTTTTTTACGGCTTTGATTGTAGTCAGTGGCATTTTAAGTTTCTTGAACACGCCCATTGACGCTTTCCCAGATGTTACCAACACGCAAGTAACCATCATCACGCAATGGCAAGGCAGAAGTGCCGAAGAAATTGAAAAATTTGTGACCGCACCGCTTGAAATTTCAATGAATGGGGTGCAGAAAAAATCTTCGGTGCGTTCAACGACCTTGTTTGGATTGTCGGTCGTGAACATTATGTTTGATGATGGCGTGGATAATAATTTCGCCAGAATGCAAATTAATAACGCTTTGCAGGGCATTGATTTACCCGATGGCGTTGAGCCTGACATTCAACCGCCTTATGGACCAACGGGCGAAATTTTTAGATATACGTTGGACTCTAAAACACTGACTTCCAGAAAGTTAAAGGAAATTCAAGATTGGGTGATTGATCGCAATATTCGCTCGGTTCCTGGCGTTGCCGACATTGTGAGCTTTGGCGGTGAGGTGAAAACGTATGAGCTAAGCGTTAATCCAAATCTTTTACAGGATTATAACATCACGCCTTTGGATGTTTTTCAAGCCGTTCAAAAATCGAATATTAATGTGGGTGGCGATGTTATCACGAAAAATAATCAGGCGTACGTGGTTCGGGGAATTGGATTACTCACAAACATCCATGACATTGAAAATATCTTGGTCGAAAACATTAACGGAGTACCTGTTTATGTGAAAACCGTGGCTACGGTTTCGGAGTCGGCTCTGCCAAAATTAGGGCAAGTTGGACGGGATAATAACTCGGATGCCGTTGAGGGAATTGTGGTGATGCGGAAGGGTGAAAATCCATCAGAAGTTATTCAGAATTTGAACAATAAAGTGGATGAATTAAATACAAAAATTCTTCCCGAGGGCGTGAAAATCAAGGAATTTTATAATCGTCAAACGTTATTAGATTTTTGTATTGAAACCGTTACCCACAACCTCATTGAAGGTATCGTTTTAGTGACCTTAATCGTACTAATTTTCTTGGCAGATTGGCGTGCTTCGCTCATTGTTTCGTTGATTATTCCATTGGCTTTATTGTTTGCATTTACTTGTTTGAAACTATTGGGCATGAACGTAAACTTACTCTCGTTGGGGGCGGTTGATTTTGGAATTATTATAGATGGAACGGTGGTCGTGGTGGAAGGATTGATGGTAGTTTTGGCAACAAAAGCCCACGATGTCGGCATGGAAAAATTTAATGGGTTAGCCAAACTTTCGATGATTCGCCGCACGGGTTCAAGCATGGGAAAAGCCATTTTTACTTCCAAAATTATCATTTTGGTGGCTCTATTACCCATTTTTGCCTTTCAGAAAGTGGAAGGAAAGATGTTTACGCCCTTGGCTTGGACGCTTGGCTCTGCACTTGTGGGTGCTTTGATTTTCA
>JANPIG010000246.1:0-1300 GCA_031424875.1 Cytophagales bacterium | reverse complement strand
ATCTCCTATTGATTTGTTGATTTAAAATGTGTTCACTGTCGTATTGGGAGTTACTTTCTTGAAAAATTCAGGATTGGCTGCATATCCTCCTGTAGTCAACACTATGTTTTACCATGAAGAATAGCTTTCATATCCTTGTGCAGGGCTTTTATTACCACTTCTTGCCCTTCTACTTGAACTAAATTAGTTAATGTATGTTCCTATAAAATCTTAATTTTACCTGATTCAACTAATAAATTCCATACGGATTTTAAAGTATTGAAAATAGAAATCCCAGTAGTTTTAATGACATTTCCTGCATAATCTGCTACACTTCAATGAGTAATGTGATTTTCAAATTATTGATGATGATTTTGCCAAATTCAATCAATTCCCCACCACAAAAACTGCATTTCCCATCAACAATTTTCCATTTTGCCAAAAACCTCTAAATAATGGATCGCTGGCAATGTAAACAACTTGCCCTCTGCCTAAATCTTGCGTTCCTAAAACCAACGAATTCTTCAATTTTTCTTGTGATTTTGCTCCTGCAAAACCTGCCACTAAATCCTTTTCTTTGATTACGCCAACGTTCCATCCGTCTGTAAGGTATTGATAATCAGAGGATTCAAGCACTAAACTAAAATATTTTTTATCAAAACCAAAAGCCAAAGGATGAGTGTTATCCATTGTTACTCGGTATATACTACCAGGAGTGTCTTCTGAAACAAATTCCCTTTCAGCATTGGCAAAAATCTTTAATTTATCAACATCTTTTTTCTTTTCTTTATCCTTATCTTCTTCTTTATGTTTTAATTCAAACCCATCTTTACCTGCCAACGAACCTAAAGCCCCTTGAACCGCAATTAATTTTCCTCCCGAACGTACCCAATCCTTCAATTTCGAAAGCATTTTTTCATCCAAAATCTTTCCATAACTTCCATCGGGCATAATCAAAACATCAAATTTTGAAAGGTCAGTATTGTTTAGATAATCACTTCCCAGAACCGTTGCAGGATAGCCTATTTGCTTATCAAAAAAATGCCAAGTTGCTCCAAAAGCGGTGGGAGAAACACCATCACCCGAAACAATAGCGATTTTAGGTGGTTTCAAGAAACTGACATTATCCGAACCAAAATCTGAGCCTTTTGTAACCATTCCCGTGGAGGCAGCGAATAGATTTACATTCATTTTAGAGGCTTCTTCTCTTAAAATTTTATCAAATTTATCCCCCAGACGCTCATTACCCGTGCGTGTAATTACTAAGGTTCCTTCGTTAAAAGATTGTCCATCAACTTCAAAAGCCTTTGCCGAAGAACGC
>JANPIG010000245.1:0-3345 GCA_031424875.1 Cytophagales bacterium | reverse complement strand
ATATACTGGAGCAAATGAAGATTTAGGGTTACCATTAGAAGATGGTACATTTCAAAAAACAACTTATTCAAACAAAGAAAATGCTAAGTTGAAGTCATTTGATAAAGGAGTAACAACACAAACTGCTATATCGTTGTCTGTTGGAGATAAGTCAAGTACCTTCTTTATTTCAGCACAACAGAATAATACAAAAGCTATTGTTCCTGGAGATGTTAAAAATCAAACAGCACTTCGTATGAATGCTTCACACGAATATTCTAAATTTAAGGGAGCTTTTAATATTGGATATACAACCAATAATATTGATTTCACAACATCAGATTTTTATAACACAATCTTAAATACGCCTGGTCAAGTTCCTCTTGACACATACAGAGATTGGAGAAATTTTAAAAATGCTGATGGAACATTGAATCCAGCACACCCTAATAATTACTTTAATGCCTATTTTTACTCGCCATTTTTCAATAAAGATGTGAACCGTAGAAATGAAGTAAATACAACATTGACTGGAAATGTGGAGTTAACCTATAAGGCAACTTCTTGGTTGACTTTCTTAGGCCGTGTAGGTATTACCAAAAAAGATTTTTATGGGAAGGCTTTTCAAGAGAAATTCAGATATAGTGCATATGCAAAGAGTGTAGCTGATTTTTCTGAAGCACAAAATGATTTGAATGGATCTGTATTTGATTATAACTTCTCTGATAATCGTTTTAACTCAGATTTCTTCTTAACGGCAAACAATAAATTTGGTGCATTTTCAACTACCTTCGTTGCTGGTATAAACAACAAAGAAAATACTTTCAAAACTGTGAGTACAAATGCAAGTGCTTTGGTAATTCCAGGTTTGTATAATGTAGGTAATCGTATTGGTGAAGCAGGTGTAGGGCAAAGCGATTCAAAAACACGATTGGTTGGAGCTTATGCAGATTTAACTGTTGGGTATAATAAGTTTTTGTTTTTGCATTTATCTGGACGTAATGACTGGACTTCTTTGTTAGGAGTAAACAACCGTTCATTTTTCTATCCTGGAGCAGATGTTTCATTTGTTTTGACAGAAGGCATACCATCATTGAAAGAATTAACGTTCTTAGATTATGCCAAGGTTAGAGCTGCTGTTACAAAAGTAGGAACTATAAATGTAAATCCTTATGCTCTTCAAACTACTTTTAATCCTGGTAACTTCCCTTATGGTAGTCTTGCAGGATTTTCAGTAGGTAATATTTTACCAGACCCAAATTTATCTCCTGAATTTACTAATTCTTTTGAGATAGGTGGAGAATTTGGATTTTTGAATAATCGTGTAAATTTAGAAGTTGCTTATTATTCACAAAGAACAACTGGACAAACATTATATACAACAACTTCACAAGCAACAGGATACAATACTGCTTTGGTTAATACTGGTACATTAGATAATTCAGGCTATGAGCTTGATTTAAAAACAACTCCTGTAAAATTAGCTAATGGTTTTCAATGGGATATGAATATAAACTTTAGCCAAGTTGAAAATAAAGTAGTGGAGCTATTCCAAGGTATTAATGAGTTGAACCTTTCAAATTTTTATGGTTTGACTGGTGATGCTTCATTAGGACAAATTTTTGCAACCGTTGGAGAACAATATCCAACAGTAAAAGTATTAGCGTATAGACGTGATCCAGCAGGAAGAATTATTGTAAACTCAGAAACAGGTTATCCAAGTTTAGCCCCTGGTTTAAAAACAATTGGTCAGACAAATCCAAAATATAGATTAGGATTAACAACAAATCTGAAATACAAAGGATTCGGATTAAACGCAGTAGCTGAATATCGTGCTGGAAATTATATTTATCATGGTTTAGCTTCAACAATGTGGTTTACAGGAGTTGCACAAGCAACAGCAGCTTATGGTCGTGAGCGTTTTGTAATGCCAAATTCTGTAACTGCAAACGCCGATGGCTCTTTTACTCCAAATACAAATATTACTGTAAAGGACGGTGGTTTAGGAGCATGGGATAGTAATCTTCGTCGTTATGGTGAAAACTTTGTAACAAGTGCCGCATTCTGGAAATTACGTGAATTAGCACTTACATATACTGTTCCAACAAGCATGTTAAAATCAACAAAATTTATCAAAAGTGCATCAGTTGGATTGGTTGGTCGTAACCTAATTACATTATTACCTAAAGAGAATCTTTACACAGACCCTGAATTTGCTAATACAACTACGAACGCTGTAGGTTTGAACTCAAATGCTCAAACTCCTCCAACTCGTACTTACGGATTTACAGTAAACTTAGGATTTTAATTATAAACAAGAAATTCAAAATGAAACAAAAGATATATTCAATTTTTGCCGCAACTGCACTTATGTTGAGCAGCTGTACAGGGGATTATCTAAATATTAATGATAACCCAAATCAGGCGGTTTCCGCTACTCCAGAATTGGTTCTTTCAATTGCATTGAACAACACCGCTGGACGTTTAGGACATAATCAGATCGGTAATTTCTTTGGAGGGTACTGGGCTCCATCTGGAAGTTATTCTGGATTTATCGAAGAACGTCAATTTGATTACAATGCCTCTTATGGAACAGGTGTATGGACTGGTATTTATGATAATTTGAATGATTATAAGTATATCATTGATAAGGCAGAAGAGCAAAAATGGAAAGCTATGGCTGGAATTGGAAAAGTGATGACTGCATTTAATTATCAAATTTTAGTGGATGCTTATGGCAACGTACCTTATTCAGATGCTTTGAAAGGAACTGCTTCTATTCGTCCAAAATATGATGATGGACAAGCAGTTTACGATGGTTTAGTAAAAACTTTAGAGGCAGCTTCCGCTGATTTAAAAGTTGCTATTTCAGGAGATAATCCAAGCCCAGGAGTTCAGGACATTGTTTTTAAAGGTGATATGAACAAATGGAGAAGATTTGCCAATACATTACGTTTGAGAATGTTGATTCGTCAAACTAATGTTACAGGAAAAGACTTGAAAGGAGAAATTGCTAAAGTTGTTGCTGAAGGTGCTGGATTTCTTAAAGCGGGTGAAACAGTAAGTTCAACCCCAGGTTATTTGAAATCTACTGGTAAAATGAATCCATTTTGGGAAAATTATGTACAAAATGCCGCTGGTGGTGATGCAGGTACCAAACAAGCTTATGTTGCTTCTGCTTTCTTTGTTAATACTATCCAAGATGATTTGAAGGACCCACGTTTACCACGTCTGGTGGCTAAGAATAATGCAGGTATTTACGTAGGTGTACCCTTAGGAGAAGGTAATGATGCCAATTTATTCCCTAAGCGTTCATGGTTCGGTCCAGCTATTATTAAGTCATTTGACCAGCCAATGGTATTAATG
>JANPIG010000244.1:0-5718 GCA_031424875.1 Cytophagales bacterium | reverse complement strand
CTCCGTAATACTGCCAGGAGTGAGTCTCCCAGCCATCACTTCCAAGCCCCCCACATACACCACAATCACCGAACTAAGTCCTGCCAAAACCGAAACTAAAGGCGAAAAAAGTGAATCAACTTTCACCAAATCCAATGATTTTTCACGATAAACGTTGGCTTGTTTAGTGAAGGCAATCGTAGAAGGTTCTTCCTGTACGAAGGCTTTCAAAACCCTAATTCCAGAAAAAGCCTCTTGCGTGAAAGTGGAAATTTTGGAAAGATTTTCCTGAATTTGTTCCGACTTTCGCATGATAATCGTATTGACAAAATAGATACTAAATGACAAAAACGGCACGGGCAAAAGCACAAACCAAGTCAGCTTTTGATTGACCGAAAGCATATACCAAACCACCAAAATAAACACCGTAATCAGGTTCAATCCGTACATAATGGCGGGACCCACATACATCCGCACTTTATTGACATCTTCGGAAATGCGAGCCATCAAATCGCCCGTATTATTTTGTCTATAAAAACTCAAAGGGAGCGTTTGGTAGTGCTGATAAATCTCATTTTTGAGGTCAAATTCGATGTGTCGAGACATCACAATGAGCGTCTGACGAACCAAAAATAAGAAGACTCCTTTCAACAAAGCCAATACCAAAATCAAGATTCCGTAGAGCAGAATCGAAAAGGCAAAGAACTCATAAATGGAAGTTTGAAGCTTGAAACCGTCAAAAAGGAAGTATAAATCAATGGTTTCCTTCACCAAATCGAGGGCATATCGCACGATTTGGGCAGGCACAACGCCAAAAAGATTGGAAATAAACGTGAACAGAGTACCCAAAATCAAGTACCATTTATATTTCAGTAAGTATTTGTTGAGATGACGCAGTGATTTCATATAATTGAGAACGCACCAATTTAGGGATTTGTTCACTGGGTGCAAAATTACGATTTATTTAGATTTGATGGGGTGTTTGTGGGATTCAATCATTAGAGACAGGAATAAAATCTTAAAAACTTGAGAATTAACAAGATATAAATTTGCGTATGGCCGACCTTTCTCATAACGTCTAAGCCGTTTGTATCGGCATTTAAAACTTGCGGAACGTAGCCCGTTATAAAATTCTTTGACATCTTAATTCTGATGGACTTGTTTAGTTTTCCCATTAAATTAAAATTATAGACAAACTTTCCTCTTTAGTCAGTAAAGTCCTTCTCCCCATAGTCACATATTATAAGCGGGCAAATGATAATGATGAGAGAAAGGCGTATAGTGATTAGAGAAAACACGTGAACACAGCTTCAATTTCTGAGATTTCCAGACCATGTTTTTTGTTGTGATGGATTGGGGAGTAAAATTAATTTACCGTATAATAAAATTTTTGTTAGTTTGTTTGGGTGAAATTGCAAGAATAAGGTTTGTAAGATTATATTTACTAATGTGATTGAAAAGATAGTTCTCTACTTAAAATGATGATTTTCCGCTATTGTTAATCTCACACATTCGTTCCTCAGTTGTGGGGTAGCAATTCTGTATCGCCAGCAAGTGCCATGCAATTTTATACCTTAATTAAGGATGAAGAGCAAGATTAATGAAAAGTATTATCAAATTATTATTTATATTTTTATCCTTAAACTCAAACAGAATGAATCCTAAAATTTATTTTATTGCACAAGCAATTATTTGTTTAACCTTTGGATTAGGGTTGACATTTGTGCCTGATTTACTTGGAAAATTGTATCTTACCGACCCTAATTGGATAAATGAAGGGGCAAAATTTATTGCTATCTGTTTTGGAACTTTACTCATTTCAAATGCCATTGCCAATTGGTCAACAAGAAATGCAGAAATGTCTATTGGAAGGCGTGCATTTTTAATCTCTGGCTTTCTATCAAATGTATTCCTCGCTATTGTTACAACCAACGCTATTCTTACAAATATAGAAACAAGTGCAGCTTGGGGAACCGTTATACAAACGATAATTTTTGGAATTTGGAGTGGACTTTTATTAATGAAAGAAAAAGTATCTGAATCTTAAAATTATTTCAGAAAATTTTAAGATTCACGTTTTTATCTTCATTTAACGTTCCTTTTGTTGTTAGTGTTTTCGCTAAAAAATAAAGTCTAATTTTCAGTAAAAACACTAACAACAAAATAACTTAAGTATGTATAGGTAGTTATTCAAAACTATAGTATTTTATATAACTATTTAATTATCAGCAAGTTAAATAACCAAAAAAGGTTGTTGACATCAAATCAACAACCTTTTTTAGGATAGAGACAACTTTAACTATCATACTTATTTACCATCAGGCAATCTAAGTGGCTTATAACTTTCACTTAGGTTATTATTTCTGAAAAAATAATTATACGCAAAATCAAAATTAAAATTATTCATGATTGATTCGTGTAGATGTTTATTGAATGATGCGTTGGGCATTCCCATGGTCCACCTAATGACGAGCCATTGTGGCTGATCTGTTTTGCAAAGGGCTAAGACTGTCTTTTTTACTTTTAAGATGGGAAAAGTCGGGGTTGTTGCTTCTTTTCCATATATATCTTTATTATCAAATATATCCGTATTGCCTTCTTTTGCATTCACAAAATCTTGCAGCATAATTTGATTATCTGAAAGCTTTATCTCAGCAAAATCATTCCATCTGAGTTTGTATTTTTCCTTTAACCGATTAAGATTTTTTTGAGCTAATGCAAAATTCTCTGCTGACACAGGGGATATTTTTTGCCAATTTGGGAATTGCTTTTCAGCTTCTGTGAAGAATTCGCCAATCGTTATTTTCTCAAATGGCAATTCATTATCCTTTAACATTATTACAACATATTGCGAGTCATCGTCAATCGTTTTAGGGGGAACGTAAAAATGTTTGTAGGCCTTGAAAGATTTATCAAAACCCATTAAATTGCTTGCAGATTTATCATCTGCATTATATCCTTTTACATTGCCACCGAAATCGGGCATTACAAAATAATATTCATTAGCACTCGAAATAAACGATAGAGGCTTGCTGATGTGTTGCAATTGATTTGCTTCAATTCTCCAGAACGCTGCAAAATTGTTTTGTGGTACAAATTTTCCACTCTCATCTTTTTTCAAAAACATATACATTCTTGAAAATGCACCATACATGTGAGGGAGAGCCGCTAAATGCTCATTAATAGTATTGCCAATTAGGCTATTCGTACTGCTGAATTTTGGAATAGCGTTTTGATAATACCCTGCATTTCCTAAACATCCTTTGGGTACATAGGACTGTTGCATCCATTCCACAAATTGCTGGCTATTACCTATCTGTTTTGCACTGTAAACTCTATTCCCCAAGGTTTTCTCCGTTGGTGGATTTGGATGATTATAAATTTTCATCCAACCAATATTTATGTCGGCAATGCTTTCCAACGTGAAACCAATACGCTCTCTATATACTTGAGCTTGCGTATGCATAGCAATGGCAAAAAAGCTAAGAAGGAATATTTTTTTCATCTGAATTGAGTTAGAATTGTGAAAAATGTATTACACTAAAAATGTTTTTTTAGTCGTTAATATATGCCTAAACTAAACATAATTTCGAAAGCAACAAAATTCCCTCTCATTATGTTGGGATATTGATTTTACCTCAACTTCTCCACACCCCAAATCATCACTTTTCCCAACAAACCAGATGGGCGAGGTTGCCAGTTTTTAGTCGTAAAATAACCGTCTTTTCCTAAATTTTCTTTTAATCTTGCCGAAACGTTAATGTTGTAAAATTTCTGCCAAATTACGCCTTTTTTCTCCAAAGCAATCACTCGATTTGCCATTGAATTAACCACTTCTATCGTGAGAATATTTTGAGATTTCAATAGCTTGGCGGGTACAAAAACTCGGTAAGTTGGTCCTAATAAAGTACCCAACACTACGCCATTCACACTAACTTTCGCACTTTCGGCTACCTTGCCTAAATCCAAATAATAGCCTGTTTTTGAGGTATTTAGATTCTTGAATTGATGCGTATAAACTGCCATTCCCGAAAAATCTTGATAATCATTACCCGCCGTGTTTGTCCATGTACCTAAATTACTGGTTTCAATAGTTTTAGGTAATACTTCTCCCCCTTCAATAAAGGTCAATTTCCAACTACCCGTCAATTCTTGGGCTTTGCCTTTTGCTTTGAAATAAGGGTAAATTGTTCCGTTTTCAAGGGCATTATTTGTCTGGATAATAAACGATTCGCCAGCCGTCATTTGCAAATAAACTTCTTGGGTTTTGGCATTATATTTTGCCATGCCCAACGTTCCCGTCATCGGATTATAAAGAGCTGCGGATTGGAACGCTGTTTGTAAATTTACCCAACCTTCAAAATCCTTTCCGCTATCATTAGTTACGAAATAATAGCTCCCTTTTGCGTAGGATTTCCAAACAAATTTTAAGCCTTTATCCAACATCGTTTCCCGCTGAACCGTTGCCGCTGACATGATGGATTCGAGGTTTTCTCCTACAATAAATTTTCCATTTCCCACAGTAATTTCTTTTACGCCTATGATTTTATTTTCTGTAAAAACAAAACCTCCCATGAGCGTTTTTAATTTACTTTCCCTTTCCAAAAAATTTCTAAATCCAGAAACATTTTGGGGTAATTTATTATGAAAAATAATGGTTGCCCCAGCTTTTGCTAATTGAGCAAATTTTTCAAAAGTTTCCAACGGAATCATCTCATTATCAGATACTAAGATAGTTTTGTAAGTCACGCCACCCGTCTGTATTTGCTTGTTATTGACCGTTAATTTGTCTATTTGTCTATCCGAAATATAGTCAAAAGAATAGCCTTTATCCAACATTTGTTGAGCAATTGCTTTGAAATCAGTATTATTAAATTCGGGAGTTACGCCGTCAAAATGTTGCAATAAACCTTTGGGCGTTTGCTCAGAAAAACGGTCGTAAATTGGGAAATATAGCAAAATATCGTTGTTGGGTTTGCTGTCTTGCAGAAATCCTTGTGTACGTGCCACGTAGGTATTTAAGGTTGAAAAATGTTTCCAAAATGGATTCTGAGGGGTGAAATGTACCGCCGCATAAAACAACCACCCTGGGAAAGGCTCATTTTTAGGAGAATAGTTCGTGCCGTGATAAAAAATATGATTAATTCCTCCTAAAAAGAAACGGTCAATTGCCTTTTTTACATCCCCCAAATTAGATAAAAAATGCTCATTTTCCCACGTGGCGGTTTCGGCAGAAGCCAACTTTTTGCCCATCACATTAGCGGCAGAAGAGGCGAATTTTATCCGTAATAAATCTGTCCCTTCAATTTCAGGAATATCTACCATTGAATACAAATCCAAAGTATTACCAGGCGAACCATGGGCTTGATTTCTTACAATTTTGCCTTTATCGGCTCCCCATTTTGCCCAAACGGAAGTATATTTTTCAAGAATTAAATCAGAAATAGTCTCTCGATAATCGCATAAAATTCTACTATTGGTATCAGTTTTGGCTTGGCTGAATAAATGGGGCAAATAATTCCGAAGGTCATAACCCCGTCTTTTCTGAAATTCATTGAACAATTCAGGAGTCCAATCTGCTTGTCCACGGGCATCATCTACTTCGTAGGAATCATTAAAGAGTGCCCTGATATACGATAGGTCGTGGCCTGCAAAAGCTTCATCAAATCGTTTAAAATAGTTGGCGAGGGCAGTTGCAGAAAAATGGTCAATCGCATATCCTTCGCCCCCTGGCGCAGC
>JANPIG010000243.1:0-15345 GCA_031424875.1 Cytophagales bacterium | reverse complement strand
GGATATGACTGTGGATGAAGCCATTGAGTTATTTAAAAAGGACCAACCAAAATTAGCCGAAAAATTATTGCCTTTACAAGAAGTAGGTTTAGGATATATTAAATTAGGACAATCGTCTAACTCACTTTCAGGTGGTGAAGCTCAGAGGGTTAAATTAGCGAGTTTCTTGGGAAAAGGTAATCCAAACAAAGGAAAGACCCTTTTTATCTTTGATGAACCTACCACAGGGCTTCATTTTCATGATATCAAAAAGTTGCTAAAAGCCATCAATGCCTTAGTAGAACAAGGTGATTCGGTAATTATCATTGAACACAACATGGAAGTAATAAAATCAGCTGATCATATCATAGACATCGGTCCAGAAGGTGGTGAAAACGGTGGTTATATTACATTTGAAGGTACACCTGAAGCAATGGTGAAAATGGAAGAAGCTAATTATACGGCGAAGTTTTTAAGAGGGAAGGTGAAATAAACCTTATGGCGGTAAGGCTTCTTTAAATCATTGACAATCAAACAGCGTGTGAATGCTGTTTTTTTGTTTTCATTAACTCCTGATAAGAAATCGTCCTCAACATTCCGATTTTGATTTTCTTTTTCAAGGCTGCGGTCTCAGACTTATACGTGTTGTGACCTTTCAATAACTCTTCGGCGATATTCGCCACTAACGCCTCTACTGATTCGGACGTTAGAATGATGGGTGTGTTTTGCACGGCGGTAAAATGGTGGTTAAATGGAATAATTGATTAAATCGAAATACAAAGATAGCACTTATCGTAATATCTTCATAGTCAAGACAATATCATAACAAAAAAGTAATTTATTTGGTTTATAAACTATACAAATAATGCTGGTATAGTTTTTTGTAATGAGAAGGATAATAGAGAATACTTCATAATTGACAGCTTCCCGACAATATTGAAACTATTAATGTACTTACTTCGTATATTACATGACATATTATCAGTAGCCCCTATAAATTTTATTTCTCTTCCATTTAAAAGAACATCAACCAAGTACTCTTCTTTGTTGACATGTTTACAATTGATAATATGAGTTTTATTACTTCGATTGGTACTGCTGTTCCAAACAATTGTTTTTCTCAAATGCAAATAGCTGAGTTTATGGCTTCGGCTTTGCAAATGGATGAACATAATCAGAGAAGATTAAAAGCATTATACCGAACCACAAAAATTGCTCAACGCTATTCTGTTTTACCAGATTATGGAATTCCTTTTTCTGAGTATCAATTTTATCCACAAAGTGCTGATTTAGAGCCATTTCCAAGTATTTCTAAAAGGATGATGGCATATCAAAAGTATGCTCTGCCTTTGTGTTTGAAGGCAATCGAAAACCTTAATCAAGATGTTTCAGAAATTACGCATATCATTACGGTAAGTTGTACGGGAATGTATGCCCCCGGGCTGGATATTGAAATTATCTCAACGCTTGGGCTGAACACAACTATTCAACGAACTGCCATTAATTTTATGGGTTGCTATGGAGCTTTTAATGGGCTAAAAATGGCAGATATCATCTGCAAAGCTGACCCTAAAGCTAAGGTTTTAGTAGTTTGTGTGGAACTTTGTACACTTCATTTTCAGAAGAGGATGGAAGACGATTTTCTATTGTCTAATGCCCTTTTTGCCGATGGTGCAGCCGCTGTTTTGATTGAGGCAAAACCACAAAGTGCGAATCAAAAATCTTTGGAATTAAAATCTTTTTTCTGTGACTTATATTTTGAAGGCAGGCAGGACATGGCTTGGAATGTAGCAGATTTTGGCTTTGAAATGACGCTAACTTCATATATTCCGAAATTAGTAAAATCAGGAATTAAATCATTGATTGATAGGCTATTAAATAATGTCGAAATGGAATTTCAAGATATTGCTTTATACGCCATGCACCCAGGTGGTAAGGCAATTTTGGAAGCCATAGAATCATCTTTGGAAATGAAACCAGAAGATAACCGTTATGCTTATGAAGTATTGAGAGATTACGGAAATATGTCTTCTTGTACAGTTCTTTTTGTACTGAATAAAATTTTAAAAGACGACGCTAATAACGAATCTGGAAAAAATATATTGAGCTGTGCCTTTGGTCCAGGACTGACGTTAGAATCAATGATACTTACGGTAAACGGTTAAGGTGAACGGTTCTTAGAAATAAAAATGGGACAAAGAATTATATTCTATGCCCCATTTCTTATATAAAATCTCTCGATAATTTCATTCACCTTTTGTCCTTCACTGTGTACCATTGATTCTAAAACTCAAACTTTGTAGAAAACAATAGTCCACTACTGTATAAATTTACCACGCCACGCCCTACACCTACGAGTGGCGTTTTCAAAAAAGGCTCTATTTGTAAAGTAAAATGTTTATTCATTTTGCGTTCTATACCTGCTGATAAATTCAATGTACTCCAATAAAAACTGGAAGAACTACCAGTCCAATCTCTAACTTTTGGAGGTCCCCAAGCATAATTATACGTGTAAACTTCATCGGACATTATGTATGATGAAACACCGCCACTTATAAAAAAAGTATTCCTATTCATTTGAAAGGCATTTAAACGTAAATTAATAGGTATGTCCACAACACTACATATACCCTCAATATTTAGCGGTTTTGGTCCTGTTCCACTTGTCCAAGCACGATAATATTCAAAATCACCCGTGTATTTTTTCTTTGAATAACTCACACCCGTCTGCAAAGTTAACTTTTTTGTTAAACGATATTCTAATAAAAGGCCAAATAAGCTGCCTACCACCGCCGAAGTTTCCATTCTTTCAATAGAGTTTATTTCAGGAGCAATGGCAAAACGAATACCAAAACGTGATAGTGTAGGCTGTTTCATCACAATCGGTGGAGCATCCACATACGTAGGAGACTCCGACTCTATATTAGTTTCGAGGGATTTAGTAGCTTTATTAGTCAGAAAATCAACATTATAGAAATCAGTTCTTATTATTGTTTCTTCTTCCACAGGTTTATTTTCTGGAATAATCATAGGCGTTGAAAGCGAAGCGTTTGTTTCGGAATAAATACTTGGATTATAAACGTCATTATCGTTAATCTTTGACTTCTTAAATTTGGATTTCTTGTTATTGGTTTCAGAAAAATTGGTAACAGATTTTACGTCATTATTACTATTATTTCCCGCAATGACCGTTGAATTATTATTGTTTAATTCACTATATGACGTTGTCGTTTTTTCGTTAGTAAATTTAGTATTTGAAATATCTAATGGCTTGTTTTTTATCAAATTATCTTCCGAATTAATATTATATAACTCATGATTTATTGGGTTTTTATTTGAGGAATAACCATGGTTTACTACTTTTTTATCAACCAGTCCGTAACTTTTTTTATTAATAGAATTTAAGTTTTTATTCTGAGAAATTTTTCTTTCAATTACGCTTGCATTAGTAGAATTACCTTTCGATGTTTTTGTTTCCGAAGAATTATTTTCATCAATGATTACTTCTGGTTTTTTATTATTTGATAAATTCCCTAATTCCTTCAAATCTTTCTCATGCTCAATTTCAATGGTCTTTGTGTTCGTCTTGTCTTCAATTACTTGTGTGTTAGCTTTATTTGCCTTTGTTTTTTCACCAGCAATTTTAGAGGAAGACAACTCATTTTCAGAAACTCCATTTGAATTATTGTTTGCCATTGCTGGCGTTTTTTCACCAACAATTTTAGAATCCTCATTTTTACCAGAGAAAGTATAAAGCAATGCCACCCCAAAGAAGATTAAAATGCCTGCCAATGCTATCCACCACTTCTTAAAACCTTGCGAAGGTGCGGGTTGGGGTATTGACTTTGATTCAATCTTCTGTCTGAGTTTGTCAAGTGCCGATGAGTCAAAAGGGATTTCTGCTTTGTCAGAGGCTTCTCTGAAAAGATCATCCAATTCGTCATCTGACATATCCCACCACTTTTCTGACATTTTTTTATAATTGTTTTTGCAAATTATTGGTTAATTGTTTGATTTTAAGATTATTGTGCCTTAAAAGGACAACAACCTTAAACATCCCTTATTGATTACTAAGCATTTCTCTCAAATTAATTCTTGCTCTTGCTAAATTTGATTTAGACGTTCCAATAGAAATGTTTAGCATTTTAGCAATTTCTTCGTGCGAATATCCGTCGATTACAAAGAGACTAAAAACCGTTCTGTAAGCTGGCGAAAGCCTCTGAATCACCCCCAAAAGTTCCTGATAGGATAAATCCGAAGACGCATCTTGTCCATCCGTAATATGATACTCAGTTTCTTGAATATCATCATGATTATAGTGTTTATGGTTTTGGCGATAAAAGTCTAAAGCGGTATTCACCATAATTTTTCTTAACCAGTTCTTAAAAGACTTTGTTAAGTCAACCTTATCTGCATGATTAAATACCTTAATAAAACCATCGTTCACTATCTCAATTGCCTCATCATGCGTGCGTGAATATCGTAAGCATACACTCATAGAATACCCATAAAACTGCCTATAAAGCAGTTCCTGACTTTTGGGGTTACCCAAGCGGCAACCGTCAAGTAGAGTTTCGAGAGTTTTAGTATGGTCTATGATAACGGGCATTTTGAGGAGCTTACCAGTAAATTACGTTATTTAATGTAAAAAGGTTGCGTCCAAATTTAAAAATTGAGAAACATCTGAGGTCAGTAAATCAAGTTAAGATTTTATTTAGAAACTTTATATTTATACACGAATTTATACATTTTTAAACAATGTTCAAGATTTACTCCTATCTGATGATGTCCGCAAAGCTAAAACCAAAGATTTTTCTTAACTTTGTCGTACAAATATCCCTTAATAACATATGACCATTCACAGAGAAAGTAAAGGAACTATTTTGGTAACAACTATTTTTTTGATAGTTTTAAACGGTGCTACAGCTTATTTTTTTCCAGAAAATGACCTTCTTCGTAAAATAATGGTAGTATTTAGTGTAATATTTGCACTAATTATACTACAATTTTTCCGTGTTCCTAAGCGTACTACGCTTAGCAATTCAAAACATGTTATTGCTCCTGCTGATGGCAAAGTGGTTGTGATTGAGGAAGTTGTTGAGACTGAATATTTTAAAGGTCCACGTCGGCAGGTATCAATTTTCATGTCGCCTATCAATGTGCATATTAATTTTAATCCCATCTCTGGTATCGTTTCATATTTCAAATATCATCCAGGGAAATTTTTGGTAGCATGGCATCCAAAATCAAGCACCGACAATGAAAGAACAACCGTAGTAGTGAAACACGATAACGGAACGGAGATACTTTTTCGTCAAATTGCAGGAGCGATGGCTCGTAGAATATGTTGGTACGTGGATAAAGGAACAGTAGTGGAGCAAGGAAAAGAGTTTGGGTTTATCAAATTTGGTTCAAGAGTTGATATTTTCTTGCCTTTGGACGCTAAGATTTTAGTGAATTTAAATGATATACCAGTAGGAGGGGAAACGGTGATTGCGGAACTGGTTTAGAAAAATAAAGCATATTTAAATGAAGGCTTCGGATTGGGCACCCCCTTTAAATGAAGCCTTCATTTTTTTTTCTCTAATTCCTAATAAACTTCTTTATCAAAAATCTATCTCCATCAATTATTCTCACAAAATACATTCCCACATGAATTGAGTTTACATCAATCGTTTTGGTGAATAAATTATCGTAATCTTTCTCTAATTTTTCCAATAAAATACTTGTTCCCAACGAGTTGATTATTTCTACGTATGGCTCTGAATGATTGTTTTCTTTCGTAAAATATTGAATTTTCAAATATTCATTTGTCGGATTTGGGGATAAAATTAAGCGTTCTATTCCCTCTTGTTTTTCATTTTCTTCAAAATTTCTTTCCCTTGCTCCACTTAGTTTTACGAACTCTACAATGCCTGAAATAGCAGTACATTTTCCTGAACTTGCTTTCACAAAATACTTTCCTCCATCGTTAATATTCAAGATGTTTTGATTAGAATTTGCTACGGCAATACCATCTTTAAACCATTGAAAATCGTACTTTTTACTATCAATAGGAACGACTTGAATGGGTTGTGTTCTTCCTGAACGAAGTAAATATTTTCCCGGGACAGGGTTAGTTGATATGGAACCGCCAATATTAGTAATTACAAATGCTAAAGAAGTAGCACTGCATTTATTTTGTGTGGTTGTTATAGTATAATTGCCTGATTCTGAAACATTTAATATTGCATCCGTAGCTTTTGAAATATTAATCTTATCTTTTTGCCATTGAAAAGTAGTGCCAGTTGCTGTTAAGTTCTTTACACTCAAATTGATATTTGCTGTACAAATATTATTGCCATTATCCGTAGAGATAACGGGCGTTTGAGCATTCTCAACCACAATATTTGGCGAAGTTGCCGAGCATTTTCCTTGCGTAATGGTTACGGAATAATTTCCCGCTACCTTGGCAGTATAAGAAGCATTATTTGACAAGGGAATTTTCTGTCCATTCCAGTTCCAAGCGTAGGAAAGATTAGTACCAGAATTAGTAATTAGCTTAACTGCTCCTTTACAGAGAGATGTATTGCCAGAAGAAGCAATGGAAGCAACTCCTTGACAAGGAACGCTACTTATGCCACTGACTATCAAAGCATAATATTGAATATCGCCTTTCAAAAATGTACTTTTGTGGTTGACTGTTATGGTATAAATTTTACCCGCCACAGGGTTTTCTATATAAACTTGCTCCACATTATCTCTAAAATTATCACCTTGCATAGCTCCTAAACTTGGAGCATTAGGATTTAAAACCCAAGGCATAAAAGTTTTTTGTCCATCCGAAACTCTGATATCTAAATCATTAATCAATTTAGGAGTTCTATTATTCAGATTCTCTGGTTTTACCTCTGTGGGCGTGCTTTCAGGGTCTGTCCAACTAATAGTGGCTTTGATAGGACTTTTTCCCGAGGCAATTATTTGAAAACTATTGGTTGAATTTTGATATAATAAACTCTCCGAAAGAAAATGGTTTTGGTCGGAATTAGCTATTACTTGAGCAGCTCTTTCCATATTCAAAAGCCCCCAACCGAACTGATAATCAGGGCCTTGTGTAGTTCCTGCTTCGTTAGCAGTGTGCAAAGCGATGCCTTTGAGCGTTGAGGCACGCATGGTATATCCGTATTTTTGTTTGGCATAAAATTCTTGCAAAAGCAACAACGAACCTGCCACATTGGGCGAAGCTACCGAGGTGCCATTGTACGTTGCATAGACATCATCACCGTTGGCAGAAGCGGAAAAAATGCCCTCGCCCACGCCTACAAGGTCGGGTTTTATTCGTCCGTCGTCGGTGGGTCCCCAACTACTATACGCTGACATTTTAATTTCAGAAGGTTTAGTAGGCACTACTTCACCGCCATCAATTGCCCCAACGGTCAGGATATTTTTGGCATTTCCATCCATTGGAATCGTATCAAAAGAGTCATTTCTGTTTCGAGAAACGGTACTTTTAGTATTGGTATTTCTGAGATAATAAGCCGTTCCTGCGGTGGGCCCGTTTTCGTTTCGTTTATTGTCGGCTGATTTCACGATGAGGTAATAAGGAGCATTATAGGCAATCTTATCTAAATCACTTGACTTTTTGTCATAAAATCCAAAGCGATAATCTTCTGATTTTGAGATAGTTGAGTCTCCCCACCACTCCCATTTAAGGTTGTCGTCTCGTCCAATAATTCCGCTGCGGTCGGGATTAAGAACCCAACCCGCTAACACTCCATAAGAATGATTGGAAACCAGAAGCCCTTTGGCAGCAAAAGCCATTTCTGAAATATCATCCGAAAAATCCCATGCTTTCAAATTGCCACCAAAAGCCATTCCACGTGCCTGCTTATTCACCCCTGCCCCCACGAGAATGCCCGCAGTGTGCGTAGCGTGTTCGTTAAAATAATTGGGTGCATCAATTTGTTTGATACGATTTATGGCAAATTCTTGATGAGAAGCCCTGACTAATCCGCCATCCCAAAGTCCTAATTTATCTTTAACGATAGTAGTGGAACCATTAAGACTTACGCCCAAACTTCCTCCATAATAAAGCGAATTGGTACGAGTGCAGGCAGAGGGTGAAACTTGACTATGCGTAATATAATAAATTGGATTATTAAATTCATCAACGCCTTGCAAAGATAGAACACGTCCATCGGAAAGCACTTTTTGTAAAGTCCAGTTATGTAGTTTCGCTAATTTTAAAGCATTTCGAAAATTACTTTTGGCATCAGATTTGATACTATGGGCAAATCTTTTCAAAGCTCTTTCGGCAGTGGTGGGATGGCCTTGTATGGTATAATTTTCAGACATTTGAACTTCGTCCGATAATTGGGCAAAAAGGTTAGAAATATTGACGAGTACAAAAAAAGCAATAGAAATTACCCTTTTTTGACCAACCAAACATTTAAACCATGAACAATCCTCTGGCGGAAAGATATTCATAAGATTACGTGTTAATTTAAAAATACAATTGTGTCGATATTACAGCAAAAAATGTGCCTTATATTGGAATTAATAATTGAAACTTCAATTCATAACATTTTATTCGAGAGAATTTATTCAGACAAATCTAAAATTCAATTTTAGATTTGTCTGAATAAATGAATATTTTTACACTTAAATATTACAAAATTGGCTTTGAATTGAAATACCTATCTTTGTGTTAAAAGTCAAATTCTCCAAACAAATCCTCTATGAAAATATTAGACCCCAACGGATTAGTTGATAATCTGTACAAATACGTCCAAACAAATATTGAAATTGCCAAAGTTGAAGTACAAGAAAAAATAGAAGATACTGTCAAAAAAGTGGCTATATTCGCTATTTTGCTACTTTCTGTGGCTTTGTTGTTAGTTTTTTTGCTTATTACTGTGGCTCTTTTCTTAAACCAAATTCTTTCCAGTAATTATCTCGGATTCTTGATTGTTTCGGCACTTTTGGCGGTAATTACGGCAATTGCTTTTTTTATGATAAAACAATTTCTATCTTCGGATAAAACTGAAATCAATTAAAATATGAAAATCCAATTTCACGGGGCAGCCCAGCAAGTTACAGGCTCAAAACATTTAATAATTACTGATAAAGGCACAAAAATTCTCTTGGATTGTGGCTTATTTCAAGGAATCAATACGCAACCACTCAATCAGCAATTCACCTTCGACCCTCACGAAATTGATTATGTTGTTCTTTCACACGCTCATATAGACCATACAGGATTATTACCCAGATTAGTCGGAAAAGGATATTCTGGCAAAATATTTTGTACCTCTGCCACCAAAGATTTATGTTCCATTTTATTAGGAGATTCTGCCCGAATTCAAGAGAGTGATTTGGCAAGAATCAATAAACGTCGTGCAAAACGGGGGGAAGAAATCTTAGAAAATTTATATTCACAAGAAGACGTTGAACAAACACTTTCGCAGATGGAAGCTGTTAATTTCAGGGAAGAATTTTGGCTGAATGATGAAGTAAGTTGTTATTTTACTGACACAGGACATATCTTGGGTTCAGCTGCTGTGATGCTAACGGTAAGGGAACATGGGGGTGAGAAAAAGGTGTTTTTCTCAGGGGATATTGGTCGCCCAAATGATAAAATTTTGAAATCTCCCGAAGCATTTTCTCAGGCAGATTATATTATTTGTGAATCAACGTATGGGTCAAAATTACACGAAACAGAACTTGACGTAAAGGCACATTTATTGGCAATTGTTCAGAAAGTATGCGTTGAGCAAAAGGGAAAACTACTGATTCCAGCCTTTTCCATAGACCGTACCCAAGAATTAGTTTACGCCCTCGACCAATTAGAAGATGAAGGAAAACTGCCTATAATCAAGGTTTTTGTAGATTCTCCTTTGTCGGTAAATGCTACTCAAATTATGAAAAATCATCCTGAATGTTTTAATCCAGAAGTGTTAGAATATTTGAAAAGGGGAGATAGCGACGCTTTTGGTTTTCCTAATTTATACTACGTTTCGGCAACGGAGGATTCCAAGAAGTTGAATGAATTACAAGAGCCTTGCATTATCATTTCAGCATCGGGTATGGCAGAAGCAGGGCGGATAAAACATCATATTGCTAATAATATCGAAGACGTGCGTTGTGCAGTGCTTTTGGTAGGTTATACCTCCCCCGATAGCTTGGGTGGGCAACTGAAAGCAGGTAATAAAAAGGTAATTATTTTTGGCAAAGAATTAGACGTTAGAGCCGAAATATTAGTAATGGATTCATTCTCTGCCCATGCAGATTATCAGGAAATAATACAATTTCTGAGTTGTCAAGATAAAGCTAAAATTAAGCAACTATTTTTGGTTCACGGAGATTTTGAAGTGCAGAAGATTTTTAAGGAAAAACTCTTAGTGGAAGGCTATCATGGTGTGTATATTCCTGGGCATCAGGAGGAAGTTGTGTTGGAATAAAGCAAATATTATCAACTTCTCGAAAGTAAAAATAACTTTCGAGAAGTTTTTGCTCACCGTCGCTTCATCTCCTTCTCCACACTCTCCTTATACGGATAAAAATCTACCTGCAAAGTATGTCGTGGGGAAGCATTATATCTTTTTGCCATTGCCTGTTTGTCGGTTTCAATAGATTTTAGCATTTCTTCACGGTTTGGCACTTTACATTCTCCTTTCAAAATCTTGGCAATCCACTTGCTTTGTACCTCTGCCAAAGGCATAATGGCTCCCAAAGGTTGAATCAAAGCCAAGAAGTAAAGTCCCTGATAATCAGGATGTATCACTTTTTTATATAACCTAAAATCATTCGTTTCAGAAATATCAAAGAAAGTCTCTTTCAAAAATGGAAAGGTAACTTTATAGCCCGTGGCATAGACAATCATATCAAAATCTTGCTCCGTACCGTCTTCAAAAACCACCGTTTTACCGTTAAATTCACGGATATTAGGCTTAAATTTTATCAATCCTCTTCCTGCCAAATTCAACAAATCTTGTGAAAGCGTTGGGTGTTCGCTTAACAGAGGGCGTTTGGGTTTTGGCACACCAAAATCTTCTTGTTTGCCTCGGGCGAGTCGGAGGGCGGTGCTTAAAAATACACGTTGAAGTGCCAATGGCAATTTTGAAGTCAGTGGACTCGCCAAGCTATCAAAAGGAATACTCCAAAGCCAATTCGGAACAATATTTGCCCCACTACGAGTAGAGATTACGACCTTGCCCGAGTAGGTACGAGCAGCCTCACAAGCAATATCCACGGCAGAATTTCCTATGCCAATCACTAAAATATCTTTACCTTTAACTTGATCATTTTCACGATAAAAATGCGAATGAATTATTTCTCCCGTGAATTCTCCTTTGAAGGCAGGTTCAGGATAGCGAGGATTCCAATGATGCCCATTTGCTACAATAACGTTCTGATATTCAGATACTTGATTATTTGTGGTTACAGCAAAAGAACCATCATCATTTCGAGAAACGTCAAGGACTTCGGTGTTGAATTGAATATCTGAACGAATATTGAAGTGGTTTACATAATCATCAAAATATTGAATAATGTGGCTATGGTGGGGAAACATGGGGTAATTGGCAGGCATGGGATAATCAGAATATGCCATTATCATTCGGTTGGTGTTGATGTGCAAAGACCGATACGCTGATGACATTCCGTTGTCATTATTAAATCGCCAATTACCTCCAATTTGAGAGCCTTTTTCAAAACAGTCAAAACTGATTCCTTTTTCTTTTAAAGTCTTCGCTGCCGTAATACCTGATGATCCAGCTCCAATAATACAAACGGTTTTTCTTTCGTTCATAAGGTTATTTTTCTTATTCGTGAAATAATCAAAAAATTAAAATCTTATCTTTTGATAATTAATGTACATACACCTATCTTTGGAATAATAAATAGCTAATCACAGTTTAATGTCTTATTTTTCGTGGCGGCTTAAAATTAGACGGCAAAATTTAAACTGAAAAAATGTTTATAAACTCCTAACTCATCTTAATCGTTTGACTATCTTTTATTTTCGTGGCGGCTTAAATATTCGATATAGATTTGGTGTTAGGAGTTTATTTTTACTCTTTCGTACCGACTAATTCTTGTCCTTGAACTGCTACTTTTATTCCGGTAACTTTTCCATCAGTACGTGTAAACGTAATCACAGCTCCGAAGCTACTTTCTTCAAATTCGTCATCTTTCTTACGGGTCAATTTTGTGGCTGGATAGCCTGATGCTTCGCCTTGTAATTCTCCGTCTTTAAAAAATACTTTCATTTTCTCGACCATCGGATTATCAGCCATTTTGTAGCTTCCGTAATAATCTTTGAATTCTGTTGAATCAGCTGTCTGACTGACAGCAATATCCTTTGTATCCGTAACAGGGTTTTTAGCATAAGCCGAAACTGCAAATGTGGCAACGGCAATTATAATAAAAATGGACTTCTTCATTTTATTTATTAGATTTTATTAATAAAAATTTTAAACTTGCAATGATTTAACGAAGGTAAATGTAAATTGTTTTACCATAAAATTTCAGCATGAAAAAAACGGTTTTTATTACAGGAAGTGCTAATGGAATAGGTAAACACCTTTCGGAAGTATTTTATAATCAAGAATTTAACGTAGTAGCTACGGATTTTTTGATTGAAAAACTTATTGCTCAAACCGCAAGCTGGAATCCCGAAAACTGTTTAATTGAAAAACTGAATGTTACTGATATTGAAAATTGGCAAAAAGTTGTACAGAAAACGGTTGAAAAATTTGGTAAAGTAGATATTCTATTGAATGTTGCAGGAGTAATTACGCCTGGTTTTATCTCTGAATTTGCCTTGAAAGACATTGATTATCACATTGATATCAACGTGAAGGGTGTGATGTACGGAACAAAAATTGTGGCGGATGAAATGATGAAAATAGGAAAGGGACATATTATCAATTTTGCTTCGCTTGCAGGGGTGGCCCCTATACACGGAATAGCACTGTATTCTGCCTCAAAATATGCTGTGAGAGGTTTTTCATTAGCTATTACGCCCGAATTACGAGCCAAAGGAATCCAAGTTTCGGTGATTTGTCCAGATTTAGTCAATACTAACATGCTTACTTTGCAATTAGATTACAAAGCCGCTGCTCTTACCTTTTCGGGCAATAGAGCGCTGACTGTCAAGGATATAGAAAAAGCCGTTTTGGTGAATGCTTTACAGAAAAATCAGGCTGAAATTTTAGTACCTTTATCCCGAGGATTGACTGCTAAATTAGGAAATCTATTCCCTTCTGTGGGTTTTTGGCTAACTGAAAATCTGACTAAAAAAGGATTGAAGAAACAAGCGGAATATCAGATTAGTTGATAGAGAATAATTAATCATCAAAAACAAATAAACCCTTATGAAAAAACTTATCCTCTCCATTATGTGTACAGGTTATGCGGTATTTATGTACGCACAAACCAAAACTACGACTGCCCCAACGCCTCCGATGATTAAGGAGGAAAAATCCCCTGGAAATGCCATACCATTTAACCCAGATGCTTCGGTTATTACTGAACATGTAACTACTATCAAAGGGCAAAAAGTGCCTTTTGTGGCTACTACGGGTACAATGCCCGTGTGGGATGAAGACGGCAAGCCCTCAGCAGGAATTTTTTATACTTATTATGAACGTTCGGATGTGAAAGACCGTGCCACTCGCCCTTTGGTGATTTCCTTCAATGGCGGACCTGGCTCGGCTTCGGTGTGGATGCAAATTGCCTACACGGGTCCGCACGTACTGAATATTGATGATGAGGGTTATCCAATTCAACCTTATGGTATTAAAGAAAACCCTTATTCAATATTGGATGTGGCGGATATTGTTTTTGTAAATCCTGTGAATACTGCCTATTCTCGGGCTATGAATAAAGAAGGTCAAGCAGCTAAATTTTTTGGCGTAAATGTAGATATCAAGTATTTAGCTGAATGGATTGGCACTTTCGTAACTCGTAATAATCGCTGGGCTTCGCCAAAGTATTTGATTGGCGAAAGTTATGGAACAACCAGAGTCTCTGGGCTTGCTTTACAACTACAAAATAATCAATGGATGTATCTAAATGGTGTAATTTTGGTATCACCTACCGACTTAGGCATTGAGCGTGGCGTTGTGTCGGATGCTGCTCTAAAACTGCCTTATTTTGCCGCTACGGCATGGTTTCATAAAATGTTGCCTGCGGATTTACAGCAAAAAGATTTAACAGATATGCTTCCTGAAGTAGAAAATTTTACGATAAATGAACTCCTGCCCGCATTGAGCAAAGGTGGATTTTTGGAGGAAAATAAACGTAAAGAAATTGTCAGTAAACTGGCTCGTTATTCGGGACTTTCAGAAAAGGTTTTACTACAAAATAATCTGGATGTTCCGCTGCAATATTTTTGGAAAGAACTTTTGCGTGATAAAGGTTTCACCGTTGGACGTTTAGATTCGAGATATAGAGGCATGGATAAACAAGATGCGGGAAATGCCCCTGATTTCAATTCAGAATTAACTTCTTGGCTACATTCTTTTACACCCGCCATCAACATTTATATGCGTAACGACCTCAATTATAAGACCGATTTGAAATATAATATGTTTGGTCCCGTGAGTCCTTGGGACAGAACTAACGACCATACAGCCGAAAATCTACGTCAGGCAATGGCACAAAACCCTTTCCTTCACTTGATGGTGCAATCGGGATATTATGATGGAGCTTGCGATTATTTCAATGCCAAATACAATATGTGGCAAATGGATCCAAGTGGTAAATTAAAAGACCGTATGACGTGGAAAGGCTACCGTAGCGGACACATGATGTATCTGAGAAAAGAAGACTTGGCCTCTGGAAATGAGGATATTAGGCAATTTATCAAACAGTCTTTACCCAAGCCTGGACAAGCGGCAAAGTATTAGTGGAAATAAAAAACGGTCGTTGTCCTTCAAAAGGACAACGACCATAAAATGCAAAATTGGCTAATGGGTTCAATTTCCCGAAAGTAAAAGAAACTTTCGGTAAGTGTTTGACTACCAATAACTTATCTCAATATCTCCCTCGCAATTACCATTTTCTGAATTTCGGAAGTGCCTTCATATATCTGGGTAATTTTGGCATCACGCATCAATCTTTCTACGTGAAATTCCTTCACAAAACCATATCCTCCATGTACTTGCACTGCTTCAATAGTTGTATCCATTGCCACTTGCGAACAAAATAATTTTGCCATTGCCGCTGATTTTACATAATCACGGTGATTATCTTTATCCAAAGCCGCCTTGAAACATAATAAACGAGCTGCTTCGATGGAAGTAGCCATATCTGAAAGTTTAAACTGAATTGCCTGATGTTCACAAATAGGTTTGCCAAACGATTTTCTTTCTTTGGAATATT
>JANPIG010000242.1:0-3796 GCA_031424875.1 Cytophagales bacterium | reverse complement strand
ATCAAAATTTGAATGATAATGCAATAAATGTTGATTTTATGGCTCTACTTAATGAGCATATCGACAATGATACTTTACAATGTGATTTTAAATCAAGGGACTCGCAAGTAGGTTTTAAACCTAATTTATTTAATGGATATGCAGGAGTAGGATATTTTTTACTTAAAAATGAAGTGGTGGAAAATAAATATCCGTCAATTCTTTTCCCTTTTTTTAAAGAAGAGGAATATCTATAGAAATTACCGTATTAAATTTTTCATTAGAATTTAAAGAATAGTTACCATTGACAGAATGCAATCTATCTTTAATATTTTTTAAACCTATGCCCCTGGCATTTGCTTTTTGGCTTATTCCAACACCATCATCACATACTTCTACATTTAAAGCTGTCTGATTTGGTGTATAAATATGAACTAATCCTTTTTGAGCTTTTGAATGTTTAAAAATATTATTAATCAGTTCCAAACAAATACTATATACTTCCACAATCACATTTTCGGGTAATTGACAATTGACGTTATATAATAATGTTATGGAGCAATATTTAGCCAGATTGATTTCATTTATAAATTTTTCTAATGCTACTTTTAGTCCATTTAATTCCAACTCTTTGGGTATAAAATTATGAGAAATGAAACGAACTTCACTGTAAGCATTATCAACCATTTCTATAATATTATTGTAAATTTCTTGTTCATCAGTTTGTAGATTTTTTAAATCAAGAGTAGATAGTCGCCATTTGATAGCTACAATAGTGCTACCTAAATTATCATGTAATGAAGATGCCACCCGTTTTCTTTCAATAGTTTGACCTTTAATTACAGCTTCTAATATTTCCTTATTTTTAATTAATAATATTTTATTAGCCTCAAGCAATTCTTTCGTTCTATGATTGACGGTTATTTCAAGATTTTCATTAATTGATTCTAACTCTTTTTTTGCTACGTCCAAAGATTCTCTCTTTTCTTCTATTTCATTCTTTTGTTTTTTTAACATTTGGTTCAAATAAATGAAATATGTAATAAAAAATAGTACGATAATGAGCCCTATGGCATATAACTTATTTATGAAAGACTCTCTTTCAATATTCTTTACTAATAAAAGGTTTGTTTCTTTTTGTTGCTTTAGGTCATAGTCGTTCCTTAGAGAAGCTATTTCTTCCTTTCGGCTTCTTACTGCTTGTTTTTCCTTCCCTTGCATCAATCCCATTATATGATGAAAGGCTTTTTTGAAATTACCATTTTTTGCATATAATCTTTGTAGAATTTCATTCACATATATATCATTACCATAATCATTGTGATTAATTTGATAGGCTCTTTCTGCTATTAATATGGCTCTCTGAATATCACCTTTTTTTTCTAATAAAAGAGCATATTCTATCAATGTGGTACTCAGAAAAGGTAGATATTTTATATTTAAATTATCATAAATTTTTACTGCTTTATCAAAATACTGTTGAGCTAAAGTAAAATTATTTAGTTCCCTATAACATGACCCAAGATTGCTTAGATAACTGGCTTCGTAAATAGAACCTTTAACTTGCGATTCATATAATTTACACTCATTAAATAACTTAAGTGCCATTAAAAAATCTCCTTTGTTATAATAAACTAACCCAAAATTATTTTGAGTATCCACATACTCTGTAAAATTTTTATTCTGTTTGAAATAGGTTGAAGATAACCTGTAATACTTTTCAGCATTTTGGAAAGAGTTTAAACGTAAATAACAATCCCCTAATTCTCTGTATGTTGAGGCTAAAAGGTTAAATTCGCCAGACTTTTCCAACTCAGACAACAAATTAAAAAATTTAGGAATGGCATAATAAAACATTCCTTTTTTCTTCAAGAATGTTGCATATCTAAATTTTGAAAACTTAATTAAATTGTTATTTTGATTCTTAGTGGACAATGAAATGGCTTGTTGAAAATGTATTTCTGCTTCTTTTACATCTTCATTCTCCGCTAACTCACACAACACCCGCACCCGCAAAGTATCTTGTGAGTAATTAGTTCTGGAAGGAAATCCCGCTAACACCTTTTTCAAACTATCAATCTTATGACTCGATTGTGAATCACCTAAAAATGGTACAAGAAGAAAAATAATTAGTAGTAAATGTTTCATAAAATTGATGGCTATAACATGAAACAAGATGGCGGTATGCTTATTTAAAGATACAATATTTGTCTTAATTTATGATAAATCAGACCCTCAAATTTTACAGTTTGTTAGTAAATGAGTATTTTCGATTAAAAATTTAGCTCATGAAAATAATCTCTTCCAAACAAACCAAACAATTAGATGCTTTTACCATTGAAAACGAACCCATTGATTACCTTGATTTAATGGAACGGGCAGCTCAGGCTTTTACGAATTGGCTTAGAGAAAAACACACTCCTGCAGACAGAAAAATCAAAATCTTCTGTGGCTTAGGAAATAATGGGGGAGACGGCTTAGCCATTGCCCGACAACTCATCAATCTATACTATGATATCGAGGTATTCGTCCTGAAATATAGCGATAAAGTGAGTGATGATTTTCAAAAAAATCTTAATCGTTTGCAAGATGTTTTATCTATACAATATATTGAAAATCAGAATTTTAAGATAAATTTTATCGATAAAGATTTAATCATTGATGCTATTTTAGGATCAGGTTTAAGTCGCCCGACTGAGGGCTTGGTTAAAGATATTATTCTGCAAATTAATCAATCCGCAGCACCCATTATTTCAGTTGATATTGCTTCGGGTTTGTTCGCAGATTCGCCTAATTCACCGCAAGATGTTATCATAAAGCCTGATATTACGCTTACTTTTCAATTGCCAAAATTGGCTTTTATGTTGCCTAAAAATGGAGATTTTGTAGGTAATTTTGAGGTCTTGGATATTGGTTTAAATAAGGAATTTATAGACAAAATTGAGACTAAATATTTCTATACCCAAGAGGTGTCAACGCTTATCAAAAAACGCCCAAAATTCTCTCACAAAGGCACATTCGGACACGCTCTGTTTATAGGAGGAATGCACGGAATGATGGGTGCAGCGGTCCTTGCCTCACGGGCTTGTATGCGGTCTGGCGTAGGGAAATTGACGGTACATATTCCTCGTAATGGTACCCAAATTATGCAGATTTCCTTGCCCGAAGCCCTCATTTGGGAGGCTTTTGATTATAATGTTGTTACTACTGATGTTTGGAACACGGAAACGCTCAAAGAATTCAGCGCCATTGGTATTGGTCCAGCTTTGGGCGTTGATGGCAAAACTCGTGAAAGTCTCGAAAAACTGTTTACAGTCTGCGAAAATGCTAAAATTCCTATGGTCTTGGATGCTGATGTTTTCAACAATCTTGCTACCAGCAAAGGCAGAGCCGTTATTCAGAAAATTCCTAAAAACAGTATCCTTACACCCCATCCCAAAGAGTTTGAAAAACTATTGGGTAAACCTTGGAAAGATGATTTTGAAAAATTAGAATTGCTCTCTCAATTTGCTGTAAATCATGAAGTTTTTGTTTGCCTGAAAGGAGCAAATACTGCCATTGCTTTTCCCGATGGTACTATTCATTTCAATTCAACAGGTAATTCTGGTATGGCAAAAGCAGGTACGGGTGATGTACTCACAGGGATAATTTTAGCTCTTTTAACCCAAGGATATTCGCCCGAAGATGCCGCAATTTTGGGCGTTTATGAACACGGTTTGGCGGGTGATAAAGCGGCTGAAAAACGTGGGCAAATGTCTATGTTAGCGAGTGATTTAGTGGAGGAAATTCGGTTTTTGTATTAGAATTTCTTATTTTT
>JANPIG010000241.1:0-3345 GCA_031424875.1 Cytophagales bacterium | reverse complement strand
CCACCCCAACCCGAAATATAAATATTGCCACATTCGTTTACTAAAAATGCAGTTGGGACAATATCTGGGGAACTTTTGCCTGTGCCAATAGTGGTTGAAAAATTAGTCTTTGATAAAGTTTTATCTAAAGAATGAATAAATTGACCACTCTTAGGATTAGAATATTGCGCATTTACAATTGGATAATTTCCACCAATTGTCAAGCCATAAACATACACATTTTCATCTTGGTCAAGGTCTAATAATTGGGCTAAATCCAAATTATTTGTACCTAAATACGTACCATTATAAGCAGTTGGGGCATAACTTTTAGAAATATCACGGGTGAATTTCATGATATAACCATCTGCATTACCTTGCCATTTGGGCTGAATAGTCTGAGAAAAAGGCAAATCGCTACTCGTAGTTGCTCCACATACGTATATGCTCCCTGACTTAGCAACTTTTAACGAAAAAGCAGCTTCATAATCGTTGCCTCCCACGATAGTGCTCCATAAAATTTTGGATAAATCCGAATTGAAATTACAAACAACAGCATCACTGACGCCATTCCTTTGAACATTTGTGCCAACATTAGGCAACCCACCCACAACTGGAAAATTAGGAGAATCGGTAACTGATGCGATATAAACATTATCTTGATCGTCGGTAACAATTTCACCTCTAAATTCATCGCCATAGTTTAACGTATAAAGATTTAGTCCGTCATTACCCGAACCACCTACAAACGTTGAGGAAACCAGTTTGGAGCCATCTGAGCTAAGTTTTGCCACAAAAATATCACTTCCTCTGCTAAAAATTTGTCCTGTAGTATTATCAGAAATTGAACTTCCGCCATTGAAAGTTTGATCATAAGCATTGGCAGTAGTAGGAAAATTTGGTGAAGATGTAGTACCAAAAATTAAGAGTTCTCCCTTAGAATTCACGATAAGACTGTGAGGAATATCAGCATTTACTCCCCCTAAATGAGTAGAATATAACAGCTTTGTACCATCTTTACTAAATTTCATAATTGCTACATCCCAATAGCCGCCATTAGTCAATTGATAGGCCCCTACTGTTGAAGGAAAACTACCTCCTCTATCCAAAAACGTTGAACCTCCCGCATATAGATTTCCTTCGGCATCATAGGTAGCGGTATGCCCCCAATTATCTGCCGCTGAGCCTGAGTAGGTGGAGAAGATTAGTTTTGGATCAATTGTCAAAGTCTTTTCTTTATCATATTTATCTGGAAAAGAGAAGGTTACAATATTTTTATTGATTTTAAAATTTGATTTTACTTCCGAGAATCCAACTCTCGAATTAGCATTAGTTATTGTTTCAGCAAAAGAATATGGCTTCATTTCAATAATATCAGTAAGTGACGTTTTTACTTTCAAATTACCATTCTCCATCAAGATTTCGTCGGCTCCTTCATAACGCAATTTTATTTGTTCAGTTGAAACATTTGGAGATACGATAAATTCATATTTTATATAATTTTTCGTAGTATAAAGCCTTAAATCAATGCCATCATAAATATTTCTTAACCAGATTTCACCAAAAGAATGTACATTACTTTGCCATTTCGCTGGGTCATTTCCATAGAAATAATGTTGTATTTCGAAGGTAGGTTGTTTTGGTTCAATTATGAAATCGGGATTTGAGCCCTCAAAAATAACATCTAAACCGTGCATTCTTACGGCAATCGGCTTTTCGCTTTTAAAACCACTATGCTTAAGGTCATAAAGCGAATTGTTATCCACAAAAGTATAGTGTAGCCCATGATCAGTAATTTGTAAAGAACCGCCTGGAATAGAAGCCATAAACTTTATATCCTTGTTCCATTGCCCTTTATTTTGGACAAAACGAACAGTGGGAAGTTCGGCGAGGGACTTGAAAGTAAAGAAAGTAAGAAGTAGTAATAGTTTTTTCATTTATTTCAATCTAAATCCTTGTCTATATGTTAAAAATAACCCCTCTGAATGTTCAAATTCATGATTTACTAAATCAAAATAAGGCTCAAAACGTAAGGTTAACCAAAGGTTGTCAATAATTTTCCAATCTTTCATCACTCTGATTATCAACAATTTACGTTCTCTTTCTATACTATTTGGATTACGAAATGTTCTGCCTACTGATTGATATAAATCTCCCCCTGCATCTGACAAATATCCACTTGATTTCCAATAACTTAGCATCAAATTAATAGCTTTTGTTTCGGCTGTTAGGTTCAAATAAATACCAGAACCATTAGGAAAATAAGGATGATAATTGGAATTTTGACGATAACCAACCCAATAATTTTGCAGTCGAATAGCTTGTAAAAACCTTTTAAATTTCCACTCTGCTTCCATTCCTAATGCCGTGTTAATATTAGTAATCACCTGGGCAGTGTCTCGGGTAATTTGACCACCTCGATGTTTAAACGTAACCTGTAAAGGCATTGAAAAACTAAAGTTAGGACGATTAACAATTTTTCGATTCCAATTGAAACCTGCAAAAATTTCTTCTTTAGAATTAGAGTCTTTGTAAATCATATTTTGCCAGTCTATCCAACTATCAAAAAACGTATTTTTTTTGCGTCTGGTATATTGAATTCCAGATTCTTGACGGTTTAAAATTACCCGCTCAAAATTGAACAAAGGTTCTATCAAACGATGGTTCAAATTTCCTGATAAATTCCCAAAAATCAACTGTGAAGAATCCCTTTGAACCTTAATTGAAAAGATAGGTTGAATGTTAGAAAAAGCATTATTTCCAAAATCTTTCCACGAATATAACCCCATTTCTACAGTTACACCACATGATGGCTGATATATTATTGTTGGTGAAAACTGATTTCCAAATAGGGTATAACCATCTGCAATATTGAGAAAATATTCGTTGTTTTTTAAGAAATTAAAGCTCTCAAAATGAAACCGAAAGTGCTTAGAATTCGTTGAATCTATGTACGAGAAGGTCTCTAAATTAGTATTATTGAGCTGTGCTTTTGCTCCTAAAGACACCCAAAAAAGGCACAGAATTGATATATATTTTTTTCGATTTGACATTTCAAGGCAAAATACTTTTATTTGTTTAAAATTTAGCAATTCACGCTCAAAAATTTAAGAAAACTAAAAAAATAAAATGGCAAAACAACAAGCGGAAGCAGCAAATCCTGCAAGTGAAAAGTTAAAAGCATTACAAACTACGCTCGAGAAGTTGGACAAAGCTTACGGAAAAGGTACCGTGATGCGTTTGTCGGACACCAAAGTGATGGACGTTCCTGTGATTTCAACGGGTTCGCTCGGACTTGATTTGGCACTCGGAGTGGGGGGTGTGCTACGTGGTAGAGTTGTGGAAATTTATGGACCAGAATCTTCT
>JANPIG010000240.1:0-3320 GCA_031424875.1 Cytophagales bacterium | reverse complement strand
TTTTTTTTTAAACAAATTTTTCCCGATGAACTTATCAAGTTTAGGATCATAAATACTTTCTGTTCGAGTATTTTTTGACTTTGTATTTATTGTTACTGTTTTCATGATACTAAAATAACTATATTTTTCGAATCCGAGTTATATACTTATTAATGCACAACCGCTGACAAGACGAAAAGCCGCTGTCAGGGTGTCAGGCTCAACTATGACAGCAGCTTTTCGTCTTGTCAGCGCTTTAATATTACAAATATTTAGAATTGCATTAATAAGTATAAACATACGTTTTTACAAATCATTTATTTGTTTCAAAATTAAGGGTTTAATTTTGGGTAAATGACAAGTCTGTAAATACTTGTAAGAAATTGTTATTGCTTGTTGTATTTTTTGTTTCAATCACTCGCATTTTGCCCACAATCCAAGTTATAAATTATAATCATTCCCCCACAATGAAAAAAAACGTTTTCTTAACCGCTTTTTGGCAAAACTTAATCTTTGCTAATTATGAAATTGACCCAAAAATTCTACAAAAATATTTACCCTACAAAACAGAATTAGACCTTTTCAAGGGTAAATGTTTTGTTAGTGTGGTGGGTTTTGATTTTAGAGAGACCGCTGTGTTGGGAGTAAAATTTCCATTCCATACAAATTTTGAAGAAATAAATCTTCGTTTTTACGTCAGATTTAAGGATGGTAATACTTGGAAAAGAGGAGCCGTTTTTATCAAAGAAATTGTGCCAAAATTTATGATTACGTTCATTGCTAATACCATTTATAAGGAAAATTATGCCACTCACGCCACCCGAAAATCATTGCAATCCATTGATAATCAGATAATTTTACGTTATGAATGGTTAAATAAATCTCGTTGGAATTACTTGGAAGTAACGGCGAAAAATGAAAAGAGCAATATCTCTCCCAACAGCGAAGCCGAATTTATTACGGAGCATTATTGGGGCTATGCTCATTCAAAAGCGAAACTGACGATGGAGTATGAAGTAGTGCATCCAAAATGGCAAATCCAAGAAGTGGTTGATTATAAAATTGAGGCAGATTTTGTGGATTTATACGGAAGCGAATTTTCATTTTTAGAAAATGCCAAACCAAGTTCAGTTTTTTTAGCTGATGGCTCGCCAGTTTCGATTTTGAAAGGTAAAAGAATTTTGTAAGGTACTTATTTGATTAATTGCTCACATATTACTCACAAAAAAAGTAGGTTAAAATAAAATCCTCCCCAAAAATGAAAACCCTAAAACTCCTTTCCCTCCTTCTCTTAATTACTGCAACATCCCACGCACAACCAAAAATAATAAAAGACATCAAGTACGCCACAACGCCCGAAAAGGAACTTTTATTAGATTTGTACATGCCTACTAATGCACCCAAACCTGCCTTAATGGTGTGGATTCACGGTGGAGCATGGAGTGCAGGAAGCAAAGAAAACCCTCCTACCGAGTTTATTGAGCATGGTTTTGCCTTGGTAAGTATCAATTATCGTTTGAGTGGCGAGGCAAAATTCCCTGCTCAAATTCACGACATCAAGGCTGCCATCAGATTCCTGAGAGCCAATGCCAAAAAATACGGATTTGATGCCGACAAAATCATTATTTGGGGTTCTTCGGCGGGTGGACATTTGGCGGCTTTGGCAGGTGTAACCAACGAAAGTACAGCCTTAGAAGGTACATTGGGCGAAAATCTCCAAACGAGTTCCAAAGTTCAAGCCATTTTGGATTATTACGGTCCAACCAATCTTACAACCATCTTGAAACAATCTACACCTCATGGGCTAAATGTACGCACACCAGCTTTGGAATTATTATTTGGCAAGCCCGTAAAAGATGCTACTGCCGAGTTAAATTTGGCAAGTCCCGTTTTTCATATTGATAAAAATGATCCACCACTTTTTATTTGCCACGGCGACCAAGACATTCAAGTACCTATCAATCAGTCGATTGAACTTTACGGAAAATATAAACAAGCAGGATTGAAAGTAGAGATAGAATTTATTTACGGAGCAGCCCACGGGGGTAAAGAATACACAAACTCAGTTTTAGTTGAGCAAGTGTTAAAGTTTTTGAAGAATAATTTATGATTCACCTCAAAAACTGTTAAATTGAGTTATTTATAAACGAATAAAAAATCTGCGTAAATACGCCCAATCAGCGTCATCTCCGTTCTAACTTTTAGCAAAACAAATCTTGCAGAATAAAACCATTACTGCTCAAAACGTAGGTCACATCATTCTCGGACTTTTCTTGAAGCTTGCGGCTACGAGGCACCTTACTTTTCAGCGAGTGGAATTCACCGCCCAAGTGCCACCTTGGTTGCCTTTTAGTTCAGATTTTGTAGTGGTGGCTTCGAGTATTGTAGAGATTCTATTAGGGACTTCGTTGCTCTTTTTGTTCAAACAACGCACCATAGTAAGATGGGAGAAATAATGCTGAATCATTTACTTCTTCCATTCCAAAGTATTCAACAATTTAAGCACATCTTTCTTCAAATAATCAATTACAGGAGCGAGCGAATCACTTTTCAAAGAAGTATTAAAATACAAAGCTCCACGCAAATAATGTTTGGTCGAATCAGTCGTATAAAACTGTAAATAAGTGGGTACTTCACCTTCCAATTCCATCAACATTGCCGTTTTTCCTGATGGTGTTTTCAAGACCAAATCTTGAATTGAATATGCTTTGGAACCATGTTTTGCCGCCAATTTATGAGCATCATCAATCAGCTTTGCCAACTTAGTTTTATCACCATTCAAAGGCTTATAAGTTAGTTGAATAATTGCCTTAAATTCTGGATAATACACATACATCCAATGCGGTTCAGCCCAACGCACCGTGTCAGGCTTCAGCACCGCATGATTAGAATATTGGAAGCTAAACGGATGATTTTCAGCCATTTGAACATAAATAGTAACTGGCAAATCTATCCGATTATACCCTTTGGGCTTAGGCACAAAATCCTGATTATCATTCTTAGTTCCGCAGGAAATTAGGAGGCAATAGGCAATAGGCAATAGGCAATAGGCAAAAATATTCTTACCTAAAAATACCTTCGCCACCGCTGAAATTGATTTCAACGATGGCGAAGATTTAGAAAAATTCTGTACGTTATTCATATTAAAAAACTTCTCAATTATTTTTCCAACACAATCCCTTCCAAGGGTTAATAAAAACTCATTTAAGCTAAAATCAGTCTCCCAATAAATTCCCAAAACTACCCAAAACTGAGCCACTTTCTTTACCTGAATTACCACCATAAGGACTCACCGCTCGTATTAGTTTTGAAATAGGCATTGACTGAATCCAAACTCTTCC
>JANPIG010000239.1:0-3481 GCA_031424875.1 Cytophagales bacterium | reverse complement strand
TCACATCAAAACTAAAATGACTCGTAATGTAAGCCGTCAGATGATGGATCCTTTTGAGGATTTCTTCGGTGGTTTTGGCGGAGGCGGTGGTCGTCGTCAGCAACCTGAGGCCCAAGAGGCTTCTGGTTCGGGTGTTATTATTAGTGCCGACGGTTATATTGTAACAAATAATCACGTGGTACAAGATGCCGATGAAGTATCGGTAGTATTGAATGATAAGCGTGAATTTAAGGCGAAGGTTATCAGTACCGACCCATCGTCTGATATTGCCGTTATTCAAGTAAAATCTAATAATTTACCTTTCTTAACTTTTGGTGATTCTGATAATTTGAAAGTAGGAGAATGGGTATTGGCAGTAGGTAATCCTTTCAATTTAGAATCAACCGTTACAGCAGGTATTGTGTCGGCAAAAGGACGTTCAAATATCATTGACCGTACTGATAAAGATATGAATCCATTGGAGTCATTTATTCAAACAGATGCTGCCGTAAATCCAGGCAACTCAGGTGGTGCTTTGGTAAATTTGAAAGGTGAATTAGTAGGTATCAATACTGCCATTTATAGCCGTACAGGTCAATTTGCAGGATATTCATTTGCTGTACCTGTAAGTATTGTTAGAAAAGTTGCCGCAGATTTGATTAAATTTGGTAACGTTCAGCGTGGTTTCTTGGGCGTAAATATTCAAGAAGTGAATAGCAAATTGGTTCAAGAGAAAGATTTGAAAGTAAACGATGGTGTGTATGTAGGTGGTTTTCCAGTGGGTGGAAGTTCAGCACAATCAGCAGGTTTGAAAGTAAACGACGTTATCATCAAAGTAGATGGTGTACCAACATCTTCAAGCGCAAAATTGATGGAATTGGTAGGTCGTAAGCGTCCAGGCGAGACTGTGGTTGTAACTGTAAACCGTGATGGCGATGTTAAGGATTTCAACGTAACTTTAAAGAATAAAGACGGTAATACTAACATTGTAAAAGGCGAAACTCCTACTGCCCTTACCAGCGATTATTTAGGAGCAAAGTTAGCTAATTTGACTTCGGGTGATAAAGAAAAATATGGCGTTCAAAACGGTGTGAAGATGATTGAGGTTGATCCAAACGGACGTTTAGGTTCACAAGGTTTTGATCGTGGATTTGTTATCACTAAAATTGATGATAAGGCAGTGTCAAACGCTAAGGAAGTAGCTGACTTATTGGCTAATCGTAAAACCAGAGTTAAAATTGAAGGTATTGATGCGGAGGGAACTCGAGTGATTATGGTTCTTTAATTTCAGTTATCAGTTATTGGCAAAAAGCCCTTTGGATGAGAATCCAAAGGGCTTTTTGATGTAAAGGATTTAAAATAACGGTTTAGTGTCCTACTGCTACTATTTACTGATAACTGTTCCCAGTTAACTGCTAACTGAAATCACATTTCCCGATAAACCCTATCTAATTTCCTGCAAAAATATCCTGCAAATTGACTACTCAATGAATCAAATAATGAAGACGTACTTGGCTCAAAATGCCATGAACCGTTTGATGGGCAAGGCTTTCCATCCAGCGCTACAACATTGCCACTGAATGTTTGATAAGAATCTGTCCAAATATAATTTTCATAGCTTAAATCTCTGTCAATTAGATAGTTATTTCTATAATCACGCACTTGCATTTCCATGCTTCCTTTTATTTCAATACGTTTGTTATAAGTAGTAATACAAGCCGTTACGGTTTCAAAAACATCTACGTAGGTGGAATCATTAATTTTCTTTCTACCCGTTTTTACTTGCTTACTAAAATGTTCAATTGTGGTATTAATATCAATTCTTGGCGAAGACACATCTACCAACACAAATTTTACTAAATCATTCTGTGGCAAACTATCCTCACGGACAGAATTAGTGGTATAATATCTTACAAAAGGGCTTGGCAGTTTTGCTTTGGGTCGGAAAAAAGCATAGTCAAAATGCTCTTGCAAACTTTGTCTTTCATCATGATATAGACGAATTGTAGAGAAAACAGGCTCAATGGTAACTCGGTGAATAGCGTACTGAAATGCCTCCTCAGCCTTCTGATTGGCATTTTTATAGTTGGGAATCAATTGGTTAGCTCTTTCAAATTGTCCAACAGCATCTTTGGCAGCCAAACGATTTTCCTTGTGTGCCAAAGCAATAATACCCGCTTGATAACGGTCATCTGCCGCTAATTGACGAGCTGTTTCCGCTTCACGGGCGTAGTTTTGAGGCACGCCTATAATCTGCATGATAGCAGGTTTGCGAGTAATGACCTCATAAATTTGGTTCAATTGTTGGTACTCCGCCAATGCCTTTTCCCAATGAAAAGGTTCTGATAAATTCTCATAAATTCTAATGGCTCGTTTATGTTCATCAATCGCCAAAGGATAGGCTTCTTTCAAAACGGCAAGGGCTTTTTGATGATTGGGTTTATCTTGTAAACGATTGATAGACAGGAAGATAGATTCATCAAAATTGCCATTTTTGAGTTGTAATAATCCACTACTGCATGAGGCAAGAATGATTATCATTAAGCAAAAAATGATAGTTTTTTCGAGGGATTTAAGGTTCGTTTTCATGGCTTTAAATGTTACGGTTTATCTTTAATGCCTTGATGACAAATATTAAACAATTAGCCCCTAATAGCATTTTGTTAATGATTTGTTAAAGATTTTTTATAATTTCGGATAAAGAAATATATTATCTGAATTTCCCTCCATTTTTATAAAACCTTATTACAATGCAAAAACAATTATCTAAACTCCTAATTCTCTCATTATTTGTAGCTCAAAGCTCAAATCTCTTCGCCCAAGACCCGTGGCTTGTCTCGGCAGACAAGATTAATCCCAGCAATTATTATGGCGTAACAGTTGCTAATGGCATGATTGGAATAGTATCATCACCCGAACCTTTAAAGGTGAAAGACGTAGTTTTGAACGGAGCTTTTGATACTTATGGACGAGGGCGAGTATCTAATATTCTGAAAACGTTTGAATTTGCTAATATGGATTTGGACGTTGACGGCAGACGTTTGGGACGGGCTGACATCAGCAATTACAAGCAAGAATTGAATATGAAAACCGCCATTCTGACCACTACTTTTGATTATTCAGATAAGGTTTCCGTAAAATATTCTGTCATGGCTTTGCGTCATTTGCCCTTCACGATGATGATTGATGTAGAGATAAAAGCCAAAAGAGAATGTGAAATTACACCTCATAGCGTAATGTCTGCCCCTGATATGTTGCGAGATGTCAAAAATTCTTATGCCCTCATTGACCGCCCTCATGCTTTGATTCCTTTGATGACTTCGGTGGCAAAATCTCCCACTGGCAAACATACTTTGGCGGCATCTAACTCCTTCATTTTCAGCGAAGAGCGTGGCAAAGAACCCCAACTAATTCATGAAGAATGGGACTATGGAATGCACCGTTTGAAGTTTTCAAAACGCATGATTCCGAATGAAATTTACTCTTTCAGTATCGTAGGTTC
>JANPIG010000238.1:0-2444 GCA_031424875.1 Cytophagales bacterium | reverse complement strand
CTGGAAAGTTGCCAATGCAAAAGTTAGACCTGCAACTGATAAGAATTTTAAATTGGAAAGATAAGAGGGTAGAAAGACATCATATCAAAAAATGATTTCATTACTAATTTAAGCAAAAAGTCTCTCAAAATAAGCATTGAGGGACTTTTTGCTTTTGAAACTTTATAAAGAAACTAAAATCTTACCTCATTCGTTTAAAATAAAACGCACAATATTCCAAATATTACACTGAAAATGAAAAGAAATAACGCCTTGATTATCTTGATGGTTTTTGCTTTTACCTCTTGCAAAACCATCTTCAATATTTCCCCATACGAAACCTATGTAAAATCGTTAGAAACTTCAGGTATTTCAAAAAGTTCGATGGGAAAACAATGGATTGCATCAGGACAGAATTCACTCTTGAAACCTAATGAGAGCATTAAATTCCCCTTCAAATCTGAAATATTTTTTAGGGAGATTGCCCCAATTGCCATTTCTTATGCGATGATATACGAAGAAAATGCCAAATTAACTTTTAAAATTACTTCAAAAAGTAAGGAAAATAACGGCGTTTTTATTGATATTTTTGAGAATAATCCTACTAAAAATAGGATTAAAAACCTTTATATAAAAGATACTATTTTTGTGTATGAAAACGGTAGTAATCAAAACCTAATTATCAGAATCCAGCCTCAACTACTTGTTAATCAATATGTTACTTTAGAGATTATAGAAAATCCCAAGTTAGCTTTCCCTGTGAAAAATGGTTCAAACAAAGACATTCAAAGTTTCTGGGGAGTTGCTCGAGATGGAGGTGCCAGAAAACATGAAGGTGTTGATATTTTCAACAAAAAAGGTACACCCATTTTAGCCGTAGAAAGCGGTATTATTGCCAGGGTAGAAACCAATAATTTAGGTGGGAAAGTAGTTTGGCAACGCTTAGGTTTGTTTGGACAATCTGTTTATTATGCACATTTAGATAGCCAGGCTGTAAGTGCTGGACAGTCTGTTAGAAAAGGAGATATTATTGGTTTCATGGGCAATACAGGCAACGCCAAAACTACTTCTCCACACTTGCATTTTGGTCTATATACAGGGTCTGGGGCAATTGACCCTATTTTGTATATTTTGAAAAGAGACACCATTCCCGCCAAATTAAAAATGAGTGAAAAATACTTGGGGAATGAAATTATTATTAAAACAGAAACTGGTCAAACGCCCATTAATGTGTTATCCGTTTCTTCAGCAGCAATCAACTATGCAGACTATTTGGGAAATATTCAAAATATTAATCAGTTGAATATCAATAGTAACATTAAAGTGAAATACAAACCAAATCCATCAATTCAAATAATGATCGACAAGCCTTTTTCAGAGGGAATTCCAATTGCGAAATTTAATTTCAAAGAGGAGTTTAAAATTTTGGGTTTCGTAGATAATTATCTGTATTTAGAACAAAATGAAGTAAAAGGTTGGGTTTTGAAGGAATGAAAAATCCCAAAATTAAAGCAGCTTTGGGATTTTTTATCAAGCAAATATACCAATGCAAAACCTTCATTTTCAATCAGTTAATAATCATTAAGAATAAGCCTCTTCGTTATATTCTACATCCCAAGTATGGTCTGCCAAGAGAAGACATTTTGCTAAGAATCTGCTGTATTTAAAAGAACGTCCCCATTCGTTTGGAGCAACCAGTGATAATAAATCCTCACCGGTATCTCTTTCATACATATAGTAGGTTTCATTAATGATTGGTTCAAAACCCATGGCCGCATCGTAAATTCTTTCAGAAATCTCTTTTCGCTGTGCTAACAATTTCGCTTGTCTGGCCAAGGTTTCCATTTGTTCATACAATTGATTCATCTGGCGGTCAGTTTGCTGACGCATAGCAGTAACGGAACGACCTTTGGCTTTTCCTAAATCTTCAGGACGAATTACAGCCCCCCCAGCAGTATGAGCGTAAGGAAGAAGCCCTGGATTTTCAGCAACTTTATCTTTATTAATGGGATTCAAAAATTTATCTTCTGACATATATTTTGTTGATTCTTATTGTAAAACACATTTTATCTTACAAATTTAATAATTAAAGATAAAATAATTGCTTTTGTTTTTAAATATAGATAAACAATCTGTATTTTACTAATATTTAATAAATTTTAACCTTAATAATCAAAAAATTTTACACATATTTAGTGTAAATATCTTTCTTCATTGATAAAATAAACTTTCAATACGACTCATTGTTTTTTAAAAATACTAAAAAAAATAATTTAGTTCGCAACCTTCTAAACATTCCACACGTATATTGGTTAAAATAAGGCTTGGATTATACTTCATCATTAAAAAAAACTCTAAAATATGGAACGTAAAGAATTTTTAAGCTTAGTAGGAATGAGCGTAGGAGCAATTATTTTGCAAAATTGCTTGTCTGGTTGTTCAAAGGCCAGTGACCCAACTCCCGC
>JANPIG010000237.1:0-5995 GCA_031424875.1 Cytophagales bacterium | reverse complement strand
TAAAAATGTAAGTTTAAAATTGCCTTTGGGGAAAATGATTTCGATAACGGGTGTGAGTGGTTCAGGAAAATCTTCGTTGATTCACGACACGATGTACCCGATTTTGAACCGTCATTTTTTCAACTCAAAACGTGAACCAATGCCTCATAAATCGGTGGAGGGTTTGGAGCATTTGGATAAGGTAATTGAAGTTGACCAATCACCCATCGGACGCACGCCACGCTCGAATCCTGCCACTTATACGGGTATGTTTACGGACATTCGAGCCTTATATGCGGTATTGCCAGAGTCCAAAATTAGGGGCTACAAAGCGGGTCGTTTTAGCTTCAATGTAAAGGGCGGACGTTGTGAGGATTGCGAAGGTGCAGGCATGAAAAAGATTGAAATGGAATTCTTGCCCGACGTTCACGTAGCCTGCGAAACCTGCAAAGGAAAACGCTTTAATCGGGAGACTCAGGAAGTACGTTTTAAGGGAAAATCAATTGCTGATGTCTTGGATATGACGGTGGAACAAGCGGTAGATTTCTTTGAAAATCAGCCTAAAATATTGCGTAAAGTTCAGACACTCAATGAAGTAGGTTTGGGGTATATCACCATCGGACAGCAAGCCACAACGTTATCAGGAGGAGAAGCCCAACGGGTAAAGTTAGCCGAAGAACTCTCGAAAAGAGACACGGGCAAAACCATGTACATCTTGGACGAACCCACCACTGGACTCCATTTTCAAGACATCAAAAAACTCTTGGAAGTCCTCAATCGACTGGCAGACAAAGGCAATACCGTTTTGATTATTGAGCATAATTTAGACGTAATCAAAGTATCCGACCACGTAATTGACATCGGTCCAGAAGGTGGGCAAAAAGGCGGAAACATCATCGCAGAAGGCACACCAGAGCAAGTAGCGAAGGTGAAAGGGAGTTATACGGCTAAGTTTTTGAAGGAGGAGTTGAAGGGGTAGATAGACATCCTTTTGTTTTGCATACTTTTTAGAAAACTTTGAACAAACCATTTATTATTTAAAACTAAAATAGAACCCAAACCCTACAAAAGGTTTGGGTTTTTATTTATTATTTTATGATTATAAAAGTTATCATAATGATAACTTTTATAATCATAAAATAAATTTTAACTATTATTTGAATAATTAATATTAGTTTTTTAATTTTGTTTCAAGAATGACCTACATAGGTAACAATGCCTTGTATAATCCCATTCTTAAAAGTTGTATGAAAAATCATTCATATTTCGAATTTAGCAGCAAAATGCCTGGTAAATGTGGTTGTAATGTGTCGTTTGGCTATTTACATCAAGGAAAAATTGATAAGGTTTTTACTTTGTCAGAAGAAACTAATTGTGCATGAGTAAAGTATAAGGAAAAAATTCAGAGACATAAATAAAAATATGACTGGAAAGCCCAATCATGTACAATTAATTGTAAACTCAACGTTTCTGAATCTTATACTGGTAGACCTTTCATAAAAATGATTATGAGAAAATCAAAAGTACGAAAGGGAGACGTTTCTACGTCAAAAAGTTTATCCAACTATCGCAGACGTGTGGAAGAACTGGATAGACGGTATTCAAAATTGAGTGATCAAGCTAAATCACAGAAATGGGAAAGATACAGGGATCAATTTCTACGAATTCTTATTCAATTGTCTCTTAACGAAGATGTTAGAGATTTTGTTGAAGATGAATTTGAAGATTTAATGATTTATGTAAGCAAATTCTTAGAATATTTTAATTTCCGTGATTAAACAGTAAAATTTTAATGGAAGAGTTAGAAGCTCACACAGAAGCCAGTAAAAAGGGGCTTGCAATTAAATTAATGCGGCAGAGAAAGAATTGGAGTCAATCTGTTTTATCAGAAAAAAGTTCTATTAGCCGAGTTTCGATTGGAAAAATAGAGTTAGGAAAAGTTATTCCTAATGGCAGGACAATTATCAAATTATGTAAAGCTCTCGAAATTACAGAGGCTGAATTAATGTCTTATTCTTTTCAGTCGGACAACCTTTTAAAGCATCCTTTTGAAGTTCGATTATCAGAAATGGTTACACAACTTCTGTTATTAGGTAAAGAGGGAAGAAATCTTAAATAGATTCTTTCCTCTTTACTGTTTTTTCTCTCTGATTTTATATCATAGCAGATGCAATAACCTAAGTATAGGTTTAATAGATACAATTTAATACCCCATTGAATCTCTCAAACTGTCAAAATCTCCACTAAAATTATCAAAATCTCCATATTGACCATCAGATAAAGCATCAAAATTGTCTCTATCTATTTCTCTTCTATCATACGCTTGATCATAATCAGGTTCAAAATTATTGTATGTTTTAGGTTTTTCTTCTTCTACAATGTATTCAATAGCACTAAACCAATTATCATAATTGCCATTAACATAGAATTCATTCGTCTCAATAAAATCCCTAATGGAACCATTTTTATAATGATAATTTCGAGTTAAATAAGACTGTATAATTTTTAAATTTTTTTTGAAAAAAGTTTCGTTTTCGCCCTGTATTAAATCATGAACTACCTTAATCTCCCATAGTTCATTGGGAGTAATTTTTTTACTTTCACATGATATGTCTTCTCTATCAAGGAATAGAAAATATAAAGCATATGCTTTCAGTAATGCTGAATTAAGATTAATTCTTCTATTAAATTTCTTTTTAAAAATATAGTCTAATTCTACATCTTCATTTTCAGAAAAGGAGAATAATTCTTGCTTCCTATTTGAATATCTAAATTCATTTCTTTGTATATAGTGTAAATTACTATTTCTGTTAGATTCTAATGTTTCTATTTCAGATGTTAGTTTTGTTATAAATTCTTTATTAAAAACTATCACATTATCCACTAATTCGATATAATTACTAATTTGATTCAATGTCTCATTTTTTGTTCCAGATATAACTGTATTAGCTACTTCTGTTGAAATAATATCATTTTCTAAATTAAATATATCAAGATTATCAACATAGCTAAAATTTTTCCTAAAAACAATATTATAATTCAAATCTAACATAAGTAATGACATTTGAATTAAATATAACGGCTTATCTGAAAGTAATGTATTGCTAATTTTCTTAGCATCACTTGTTATTATTAAGGATTTATTTTCTCTCAGCGTACGCTTAAAAATAAAATCAGGATCGTTATCATTGGGTGCAACAAAATCTATTTTCATTGAGTGAACACCATCCTCATCGCAATCATATTCACTCATAGCGGTTTGAAATGAACAATAGTGTAATTCAATTATTTTTAAATTTTCAAATTGCACTTCCTTGGGACCATGTTTTGGTATTTTATGATAGAAAGAATAATAATTTCCAGTCTCATGTAAGGAGTGAGGCAAAATTGAATGACCTTGAAATTTAAATTCCAATTTAGCAAAGTCTCTATTTTCATATCTTGCAAAATAGGCTATTGTTCTATCTTCATATTCTTTTAAATTAGAACAGCTAAATATAATATGAAAACCTATGCCACTTCCTGATTTTATTACCCATTCATAGTCTGAGGGTAGTTCTAAAATATATAATAAATTGTATATTATGGTTTCATCTAAGTAACCATCAATATCCAAAGAGTAAATATTATTAAACCCCAATATTATACCAAACCCACAACTTTGTTGCTCTTTTAGAAATGAAATATCATTTGGTTCTTGCTTAATATTTTTATACTTCTCCCAATTAATATTGGGACATTTTAACATATTTGCTTCGTTTGAATTAAATACATTTTTTACATGGGATGATGTATAAAGGTTTAATCCAAGATTATTAAAATACTCAAAGTTAAACATGGCGTTTTATGATTTAGTATCATGTTAATTAAATGAAATTACACTTATATGGGTGGGAGAATGTTATAATTTTGAATAATTATTTAGCAACAATGCTCTGAACAGTAGTTTCCAATGGTTGTTGAAGCGGAGAAAACCCAACAAAAATATCTTCATTGGCAACCCCTCTCTCAACGAGTTCTTGGCGAAGTTTCAAATCTGTCCAATTTTGTTGAATCCAAATTTGTCCATTTTTAATATCGAAGTGGAAAACAACATCATAAATAAATTTACCCTTTTGCCAGCCAACACTCACTAATTGAAAGTGATTTCTTTTAGTATCTACTAAGATTTGTTGTTCTAAATTTGGAGCATTTGCATACGTAATTTTAGAATAATCCTCTAAAAACGAAAGCAAAATTTTCTGGTATGTTTTTATCTTTTCCATACTATTGAATTTTCATTGTCAGGTTGATACACAATAATTTTTATTTGTCTTTTAGCAATAACCTTTTGAACAAAAGGCTCTTGAAAGAAGCTATCATACACACTCTCTGGAACAGCTAAAAAAAGAATTCTATTGAGTTCTTAGTCTTCCAAAGCAATCTGATAATTGTCGTATTGACCAACCGCTTCATGAAACATAGAAATAAGCGAATCATCAGAAAACGATTTTATTTCAACGGCTATTTTCTCATTACCTTTTTCGGCTGCAATAATTCTCTCGGCTCCTAAATGAATAAACATTCTTACAGCACCTATTTTGAGAGGATAAGGGTCATGTGTAACCGTCCAACCTTCATTGATGAGTGCCTTTTTTACAACATCGTGGTATAAATCCTTAGCCATTAATCTGATTTTTAATAAAGTTATAAAATATTTAGATACAAAAACTTAAAACAAATCTTGCAAAACCCGAACAACTGATTGAGATTTTTGGATTGCAAATTTAGCTTTCATTCAAGTTGAGTACACTGTTAAGTAAAGGGCTTTCAGTTTTTTCTCTAAAATTAATGAAAGGTGAACTTCCCGAAAGTAGAAAAAACTTTCGGGAAGTTGATGCTGGAAGAACTTCTCGAAAGTTCTTTCTACTTTCGAGAAGTTAAATGGACTTAATTAACAATGTATTCAGTATATTTGAAAAAAATAATTGATAGAATAATGACATAAAATTGTTCCATTGATGCAAACAAAAACCAACAACAATGAAAAAACTAATCAAAAACATTCCCTCAATTCTGTTATGCATCCTATGCACAACCCTAACAATCTCAGCCCAAAGCATTGAAGGACGTTGGGATATTACTATTAGCAAAGGAGATAAAAAAATTCCGTCATGGTTAGAAGTTAATCATTCTGGTGTCAAATACCTCAATGGACGTTTTGTGGGTAGTGGTGGTAGTGCCAGACCTATCTCACGAGTCTATTTCAAGGATAATAAAATGTCTTTTGCCATTCCTCCACAGTGGGATAAAGAAGATAAAGACCTTGTGGTAGAAGCTGACTTGAAAGATGGAAAGTTAGTCGGTACAATGAATCAACCCAACGGGGAAATTGTCAATTGGGTAGGGGTAAAAGCTCCAAAATTGATTAATACAACTGAACCTGTTTTTGGAAAACCAATGGTTATTTTTAATGGCAAAAACTTGGATGGTTGGCAAATTATTGGAAGAGAAGACCGTCCTGCCGTAGGCGAAAATCAATGGGTTGTAGAAAATGGAGTCATGAAAAGTCCAAAATCTGGGGCAAATATCAGAACAACTAAAACCTTTGGCGACTTCAAATTGCACGTGGAGTTTCGTGTGCCTGCGGGGAGCAATAGTGGCGTTTACCTACGTGGGCGTTATGAGGCTCAAATCACGGATGGCTATGGCATAGAGCCAGCAGTGGGTGAATTAGGGGGAATATATGGTTTTTTAAAACCTTTAGAAATGACTGCAAAAAAGGCCAGTGAATGGCAAAGTTATGATATTACTTTGGTTGGAAGAGTTGTAACGGTAATGTTAAACGGTAAGACAATAATCTATAAATCTGAAATACCTGGTATTACGGGTGGGGCGATTGATAGCAATGAATCAGAGTCAGGACCCATCATGTTTCAAGGCGACCACGGACCGATTGAGTTTAGAAATATTACGATTGCCTTGGCGAAATAGAGTCGAGACTATTCAACACAAAGAAATGGCACGCAGATTACGC
>JANPIG010000236.1:0-1630 GCA_031424875.1 Cytophagales bacterium | reverse complement strand
AGAAAATGATAAAATTTGCCCATGCCCGTCTTGGCTTTTTCATACTGAACCACATGCCTAAATTCATGAACCGCCAGCAAATCCAACCAATTATTTGTTCCTAATAAATTATAATCTTGTGGAGGTGTTGTAAAAAATTCTGAACGTCTTGGCAAAAGTGTCACAAATCCGTTAGAGGCCGCAGTCTGATTTTGAAGAATTACGGAAATTGGTTTAGGAAATACTCCCAATGACTTACTAAGGGGTTGATATACAGTCTCTAAGACATTGGCAGTGCGATTGCCAATGTTTGAAATTTGAGTAGGAAAAATTAATCTAAAGTGTGGTGTTTGGATTTGCGACCACTTAATATAATTGGGATTCTGAGCATTATCCTGAGCAAGAAGGGGTGCACTGCCCACAAAAAACAGTAAAAGCATTTGAAGTTTTTTCATACACATTGTGGAATTTGAGGGTAATAAAAAAATCCCTTTCCTCCTTTTGCGAGGATAAAAAGGGATTTGTTAATAAAATTTGGGATTGATGGCTTGCCTTTGTTAGTGTTTTTTCTAACAAAAACGAAAATCATACGAACATCAACTTTTTATTTCTTCTTTTCTTTAGGAGAAAACATGATCGACATACGTTTTCCTTCTAATTTCGGCATATCGTCTGCTTTGCCATATTCTTCTAAGCCTTTCGCAAAGTTTAATAAAAGAATTTCTCCTCTTTCTTTAAAAACAATAGAACGACCCACGAAATGTACATAAGCCTTCACTTTTGCTCCTTCTTTTAAGAAATTTACGGCGTGCTTCAATTTGAAATTAAAGTCGTGGTCATCTGTATTAGGACCAAAACGGATTTCTTTCAAAACTGTTTTAGCTGCATTTGCCTTAATTTCTTTTTGTTTTTTCTTCTGTTCATACTTAAACTTGGCGTAGTCAGTAACACGACAAACAGGCGGCTCTGCTTTTGGAGAGATTTCAACCAAATCAAGACCTTGTTCTTTAGCAATATCAAGGGCTTTTTTGAAATCCATTATACCTTGTTCAATGTTTTCACCTACTAAACGTACTTCTGTTACGCCTTTTATAAGTGCATTGATTCTGTAAGGTTCTTCTTCTCTACGATTATTTCTAAAATTGTTGTTGGGGCGTAACGCCATATTCGATAAATGATTGGTTTTAAAATATTTATATTAAGTTTTGATATATTTTTTCTGAGTTATGAGCAAAAATTTGAACTCATAAAATTTCATTAAATATCAAAACACTTTTTAATATAACCACAAATTAAGCCAAATAGTTAATATTTACGCCTTTTTTGTGATTAAGTCGAAATCTAAATTAAAAAATGAAATAATGCAAATTATTTTAAATTTTAGGTATTATGTTTTTGAATAGGAAAGTCGTCCTTCAAAAGGACGGCTTCCGTTATTGAACAACCTATAATCAATATTTCACAATATTCTTGTTCACCTCTTCCGTTGCTAATTTTACGAAATCATCAATCAACATCATTCCCAAATCTCCTTCACCTTTTTTACGGACAGACACCATACCTTGTTCTGATTCCTTTTCTCCAACAATCAACATGAAAGGTGTTTTAGCCACTTCTGCATCTCTGATTTTACGACCAATTTTTTCGTCTC
>JANPIG010000235.1:0-3731 GCA_031424875.1 Cytophagales bacterium | reverse complement strand
ATATTTTTTATCGGGCGATAACCTAAAATGCTTGCGGGCAATGGTTTTATCAATCGGATAAAAGGCCTTGGTGTCAATAGGATTGGGAATGGCAAGAATCGTTTTTCCTTGCAATAAACTACTTTGACGGGCTTTTTGAGCCAACCATTCACTGCACGCCACAACCGTAAAATTAGATTTTTTGAAAATTTCAGCCTTCCGTTGCCAAACCTGATTCGACAAGTCAGTGTCAGATGGATTTTTCAAAAATGGAACACAATTTCCACAAACGTTAAGATAATTCTCGCAATCGCCTGCATAATGACAACCACCCGTGAATGCCCACATATCGTGCAATGTCCACACGATGGATTTGTTAGTTTTTATTAAATCATCAAGGGAATTTAGGGAGAGAAAACCAAAATTTATCCAATGCAAATGTATCACATCACTTTGCTGAATAAGTGGATGTAAACTGACATCAACCCCAATAGTAGCCTGTGAAAATAAAAAACGAACATCTTTCGATTTTTCGTAAAAAACAAATTGTAATCTATCCAAGGCAAAACGAACCAATGCCATTTTTTTCTGAAACCAAGTATTGGTGATGGATTGCGTAGTAGCATCTTTACCCTTTTTATCCTGCACCAATACGTTTGATGTTAAAGCCTTGTGATTCAAGGCTTTATTCAATCGAGAAGCCGCAATGGCAGCTCCTCCTTGAGTATCAAAAGTACTTAGGATGGTGATTTGCATAGATTTTTAGAAGATATTTAATGCCTTATTTTCAGTCTCTGCCAATACTGTGATAGTATTAATAAACTTGTGATTCACGTAGGCGAAAGGTGTATTACTCATAATTTTTTTTCCATAAAAAGCCATTTGAGCCTTCAATTTTTGGAAGAATGTCTTTTTACCAAATAGAAAAGTATCATGGTGGTAAAGCCGAGTAAGTTGTTGTGTAATTTTGAAATTTTCAGTCATTAACAAAAATCTCAAAGAGGTGGGCGTGTAGAGATTGATATGTCCATACGCTAAAAAATGATTCAATTTACGGTCTGCCCCAAATCGGTAATCTTTGGGAACTTCAAGCACTAAATTTTTAGTAACTCGGTGGATTTCACGGAGTAATAATCGCTCATGTTCTACGTGTTCCAATACATGAGAGAGAATTACGAGGTCGAAAGATTTGTCAGCGAAAGGTAATTTATAGCCATCAAAAATCTGAGCCGAGGATAAGTTTTTAATATTTTTAGCTAATATTTGTTTCAATCCACTTCCAGAAATCTCAACGGCGTGGAATTCTGAAGCAAAATTATTTTCGCTCAAGAGCTTCAAGATACTTCCATCGCCCGCCCCAACTTCCAAAACCTTCTGAAAAGATTTTCCTGCTATAATATCCAAAATATTTTGGAACTTCTGCTTTGCTCCTAAACCTCTCCAAATCGCTGATTCTGAGGAGTATTGGGCGTTATAAGCTTCTTGTAAATTTTCATTAATGGCTATTTGCATGAGTGGAAAGGTTATCGATAACCAAAAATATTTAACTGTAAATCCATCAAATCATTATCACGATAGCGATGATTGATGAGCGGTTTCTTCCGATTTTGAGCAGAATTGATGAAATAACGAAAACCATTTTTAGCTAAAATATTCAAAATATCGCCCAGTTCTTGGCCTTGTTCTGGAAAAGCGTGGTATTCAATAAATATATTTTCAACATGAACCAAAGAATCAGCACAGTCTTTCAACACTACCGTTTCAGCTCCTTCAATATCCATTTTAAGCATGGCTATTTTGGGCGTATTTTCTAAGACATCTTTTAGCCAAAACGACTCTACTTTCACTTTTGCTCCTTCGCCATAAATGGAAGCCCCGTCTGAACCTTCAGAGGCAAATTCTATTCCTGCATCATCCACCCAAACGGCTTTATTTACGATTTCAATATCGCTGAATCCATTGGTAGCCAAGTTAGAAGTCAGTATTTCCGCTATTTTTCCGTCTGCCTCAAATGCGGTAATTTTCGCCTGTGGATATTGTCTTTTGAAAAAGGCACAACTTGTTCCAATATTTGCTCCACAATCTAAGATAACGGGCTGATTTTCAGTAGTATTAAATTGATAAAAGCCTTCTACAAAAATCTCTTGAAATTGGAATAAAAACGACATACAATCAGGCACCCGAAAGCTCATTCCTTGGAATTTAATTTGCCGAGGTTCATAGCGTTTTACATCGCCATATTTTCTAAATAAATTCAATAATTCTCTGCTTTCGGGTGTACGAAATGCGTGATATGGTTCTTTGAATATGTATTTTAAAACAAACATTGTTTAGTAGTTGACTTTGGGCTATCAGCTTTCGGCTTTGATTGATTATTTTTTTAGGATTTTTAATGACTTTATTTGCTGCCGATTGCTGACTGCCCAAAGCTATTAAACGCTCTTTGATAATTTTTAATTACCACGTGAATATTGACTTCATCTTTGATAATTTGTCCAGAGTTTAAGCCCATCAATCGGGTTTTTGTAGGATTAGACAAAAGTACGGCTAATTTTTGAAATAAGTCACCAGCATTTCCATCTTCAAAAATATAGCCATTGTAGCCATCTCTGACTAATTTCTTCTCTGTTCCATCTGCCACGGCACATACAATAGGCTTATCAAAACACATGGCATCGTTGATGGAAAGCCCCCCCATGCCCGCCAACACATACACGAGTGAAGCATTAAAATACTGTCCAAGGGTAGTCATTTCATAAACGCCACCCGTAAAAACTACCTGTTTTTCAATACCCAAGTCAATGGCTTGTTGTTGCAAATTTTGTTCTTCTGGTCCCGTTCCCACAATGACCAATTCTGCCGTTGGAAACTCAATTAACAATCTTTTAAAAACGTCAATCAGCATATCAACCCGTTTCCATTTAACTAATCTTCCAACGTGTAAAAGTCTAAGTGGATTTTCGGGTAAAACAGTGTTTATACCTTCAATCTTGGCTTTATCCGCCAAAATCAAATCAGTATCGGGGGAATTATAAATGATAAAAATCTTCTCTTTTGGCACCCCATAACTCCCGAAAACTTCATACGCTTCCTCAGTATAATCCACATGGGCATCTACCAAATTGAAAGCACTTTTATAAGTATATTTTAATAGAGTATATTTCAATTTAAAGGCTAAACTGTTCGGTTTTAAATCAGTTTGCATGGTTTCGGAAGCTACGCCACCTTTGGCATAATAATCAAGGGCTTCTTTGAATTTAGGAATATTAAAAGGTATCTCTTTGAGAATCAGCTTAATACCCATTTTTCTGATTTTCCAAAGCAGAAATGGATTATAGACAAATGCCAGCATATAGGGCCAGATGGTAACGATAATATCAGGGCGTTCGGCTTCGATGGTTTCAAGGAAATCCTTGAAAAAAGGCTTTCCCCAGAGAGTTTTATATTCTTCCAAAAAATGAACTTTAAACTCAATACCGTCCAAAGTTTGATGTACGCCCGAACCCACAGTTTTTCCACCAGTTTTAGGAGCAATTACCACAATTTCCTGCCCCTCAATTCGGTTCAAACGATTAAGGACAAGGTTATAATAATGGGGCAAACCGCCAAAGGTAAAAAGTATTTTCATGTTTTCAATGAGTGAAATTGTCTGGGCGACCCCGTCTGAATTTGGATTCGTTGGATTAAAAGATTTATGGATTCTAAAAGAACTTCTCGAAAGTAGAGGTAACTTTCGAGAAGTATAAAACGTC
>JANPIG010000234.1:0-1397 GCA_031424875.1 Cytophagales bacterium | reverse complement strand
TTTTATCTTAATTTTGTTCGACTTTTTGGGCATGGGAGGGCGTGCTTTATTAATCGAACGAGTTTACGATACACTCATTGGCGGGGGCATTGCTTTTGCGGGAAGTTATCTGTTTTTGCCACATTGGGAGCATGAGAAATTTAGGAAAACGTTGGTAGAAATGTTGGAGGCAAATATGGCGTATTATCATCAAGTTTCACAACTATATTTTGGCGAAGAATATCAACGAGTTCCCTATAAAATCGTCAGAAAGGAGGTTTATGTGAGAAGTGCCAACCTTGCCTCTGCCTTCCAAAGAATGTTTTCAGAACCCAAACACAAGCAAGTAAGCATTGACGAAATCCATAAATTTTCGGTTTTGAATCATTTACTTTCTTCTTACGTAGCCACGCTTGCCTTGTATGCAACGGAGCATTTTGAGGAAATTCAGGCATACCAAAATCTGAAAAGTATTGCTCAAAATACGGAAACATTATTGAAAGAAGCCATCAAAATTATTGAAGAAAGTGAGTTTGTAGTGAAGGAAAATATTAAGATTTTATCTTTAAAAATCAATCACAATGATGAAACAGAAGGGAAATTATTGATTCCCGAACAATTTATCAATATCCAAAAAGTGGCTTATGATATTTGTAAGATTTCGGAAGGGATAAAAACGTAGCATAGCACTTACGTAGCCCAAATCGTTTGCTGTATTGGATTGAATTTTGTGGATACTTCTTTTGTTGATATATTTGTAAAAACAGACAGCGTTATGACAAATAAAGAGAAATATGAAATGTGGCGAAATATTGCTACTGCGATGGCGGAAGAAAAGAAAGCATTTTTAGATAGTAATGTCCAAAAAGCCTTTAATGATGACCAAACTTTAAAAACAAACGATGTCAAACGTAGAAAACTTAAATCCTTACGATTACAAGCAAATTAATGATAAAGATTATAGATTTTTAAACGCTGACGGAATAGAGTATCAAGTTTATTTTTCTGATGGTTCTGGATATTTTGAACATTACCCTTTTGCTGAATATGTAGAAATTTTCGGTTTCAGACCACTGTCAGATTCTTATTCAGTTTATGACAAAAGAGTAGCTGAAACAGTAGCATTTATTTTAATCCAATGTTTCTCAAAAAACGATTTAATCCTTACGTTTGTGTGTGATGAAAAAGATAAAAGACAGGCAAATCGAAGTCGTTTATTTAATTTATGGTTTAATAAATATAGCAACGATAGTTTTGAAAAAATTGATTTAGTTTTTGAGGAACATACTTTTGTCTCAGCAATTATTTCAAAACAAAATCCATTTTACATAGATTTCAAGCAGAACTTCCCCAATTTGGGAGAGGAATATAAGTAAACAGAAGAGGGAGAAACCAAAAATGGTTTCTCCCTCTTCTGT
>JANPIG010000233.1:0-3199 GCA_031424875.1 Cytophagales bacterium | reverse complement strand
TCCTTCAATTTCAGTATCGACCCCGAAAGAAATCCCATAAAAAAAGCAAGATTTTCACGGACAGAACTGAGTGGTTTGTTGGATAAATACAAATTGGATATTGAGTAAATCTTGAACCAAAACTCAATTACCGTGTTATGTTAAGACTGTGTTAGGAATTCGTTAAATTTGTATCCTAATTAGCTTTACCACTTACATTAGTCAAGATGTCCAAATTATCCCAAGAGAATAAATTTTTTGATGTTTCAGATTACGGAAGACCAATTGCCAATTTCTGTGCAAATATTCTCAAAAATACCGTTGCTACACCCGTTCAAGTTACTTTAGTTTTTGGCATTTGTGGCTTGTGTGCTGTATATTGTATTATCAATCATTATTACATTACGGCAGGTATTTTATTAATCCTCAAATCAATCATTGATGCCATCGATGGCGAGTTATCACGCCTCAAAAAGACCCCTTCCTACACAGGTAGGTATCTTGATTCTGTCTTTGATATTATCCTCAACTTCATGTTTTTGATGGCAATTTGCTACGTTTCGCAGGTTTCTGTATGGCTTACGCTCGTGGCATTTGTGTGCATACAGTTGCAGGGGACGCTGTATAATTACTATTACGTCATTCTTAGAAATCGTTCAGATGGAGGAGATACTACCAGTAAAATTTTTGAAACCAAAACGCCGATAGCTTTGCCAGGGGAGAGTCAGAAAACGGTAAATATTTTGTTTAAAATGTACCGTTTTCTGTACGGAATATATGATAATACCATTTATTTAATTGACCAAGGTGCCTACAAAATGCGGACGTTTCCCAACTGGTTTATGACGATAGTTTCTTTCTACGGTTTAGGTTTTCAATTACTGATTATGGCAATAATGTTATCTTTGGGCTGGGTTGAGTTTATTATTACTTTCTTTATTTTTTATACAGGATTTATGTTTGTATTTGTGGGAATTCGGAAGATTATCTTGGTATCAAAAATGTCGATTATATAATGCAAAATGCTGATATCCAAATAATTAAATTTGAATATCAGCATTTTCTCAACTCACCAAAAACGCCGTTTCATGTTTAATCTCAGACATTACAAAAATGGAATGGGTACTGCCAATATTTTCTAAAGAGGCTAATTTATTCATGAGAAATGCCTGATATTCACGCATATCATGAACTACAATTTTTAGCATAAAATCATAATCTCCTGAAATATTATAACATTCTTGCACTTCGTCCAACGCCACAATTTCTTCTACAAATTTTGCCCCTGCTTGTTGGGCGTGTTCCTTCAGGCGAATACTACAAAAAACCATTAAATCCTTAGAAACCTTCTCTCTGTCCACCAGAGCCACATATTTTTTGATAACGCCATCTTTTTCCAACCTCCGCACACGCTCATATACGGGCGTTGGTGATAGGTTGAGGCGAGAAGCCAATTCTTTGGTAGTCAATAGAGCATCTTGTTGTAAATGTCTAAGAATCTCTTTGTCGGTTGAATCAATTTTTATTGCCATATTTTTAAAAGATAAATTATCGTTTCTCCGAAAAATACCCTGTTTATTTAGTTAATAATATCTATACATTTTAATAATAAAAGTAAATATATCTAATTATTTGAAATAAAGTAAATTATTTATCCAAAACCGATAAATTTGCGGTAGATTTTATTGAGAAAATATTAGCAACGATTTATAAGTGGTAATTTTGTACTTTACTAAGAAAATCCCTCTCTAACATTTTTCTTCCGTAAAAATTAGAATTTGAAATAATTCACAATACTATACTAATACTTTGAGCCTCTGTGCCTTTGCCACTTTGAGCCTTTAAAAAAATGAATAAACCAAACATAAGAGAAGTCCTAAAAGACCGAATTCTTGTCCTTGACGGGGCGATGGGTTCGTTGATTCAAGAATATAAATTATCAGATGCCGATTATCGTGGGGAGGCTTTCAAAGATTTTCCGCATGAGGTGAAAGGCAATAACGATATGCTGTCGATAACTCGTCCTGATGTTATCAAGGAAATTCACGCCAAGTATTTTGAAGCAGGGGCAGACATTGCTGAAACTAACACATTCTCAGGCACTTCCATCGCTATGGCGGATTATCACATGGAAGATTATGTGTATCAACTCAACTACGAATCGGCAAAAATTGCCCGTGAAGTAGCGGATGAATTTACGGCAAAAGACCCTTCAAAACCTCGTTATGTTACGGGTTCAATCGGACCTACGAATAGGACTTTATCGTTATCGCCCGATGTAAACGACCCTGGTTATCGTGCTGTTACTTTTGATGAATTGGTGGATGCTTATTACGAACAAATTCAAGGTTTAGTGGATGGTGGTGTAGATTTACTTTTGGTAGAAACCATCTTTGATACCCTAAACGCCAAGGCAGCACTTTTTGCCATTGATTTATACCAAACCGATAGAAAAAATGGCACTTTAAGGCCGTTGTTGAGCCATGCCATTGAAAGACAAAATAATGTTTCTGAAAATCTGAAATCAATTGAGGTCAAGATTCCCATTATGGTTTCTGGAACGATTACTGATGCTTCGGGACGTACCCTTTCTGGACAAACAACGGAGGCATTTTTAACTTCGGTTTCGCATTTAGATTTATTGTCAGTAGGCCTAAATTGTGCTTTGGGAGCAGATTTAATGCGTCCTTATGTGCAAACCTTAGCAACAAAATCTAAGTTTTTGACTTCCGCTCACCCCAATGCAGGTTTGCCAAACGAGATGGGGGAATACGACCAATCTCCTTCTGAAATGGCAGTGATTATTGATGATTTCTTAGAAAATAGTTTCCTAAATATCATCGGTGGTTGTTGTGGCACTACACCCGCCCACATTGCAGAAATTGCGAAAGTAGCGGCTAAACATAAACCCAGAACGATTCCTGAATTTGAGCCAATTCAAAAATTGTCTGGTTTAGAACCTTTGAATATTACAAAAGAAATCAGTTTTGTCAATGTTGGCGAACGTTGTAATGTTACGGGTTCAAAGAAATTTGCTCGTTTGATTCGTGAAAATAAATATGAAGAAGCCATTGCCGTAGCTCGTGAACAAGTGGATGGCGGGGCAATGGTAATTGACGTAAACTTAGACGAAGGAATGATTGATGGCGTTGAAGCCATGAAAACTTTTTTGAACTTGTTGATGGCAGAACCCGACATTGCCAAATTGCCAATCATGGTC
>JANPIG010000232.1:0-2106 GCA_031424875.1 Cytophagales bacterium | reverse complement strand
TCATGACCATTGTCAACAACTAAGAATGATGACATTATCAATGCCCCTATTCCCAAAACGATAATTAATAATAAAGTTCCCATAATATTTTAATGTTTACTGAGTTAGCAGACATACGAGAATGTCATATACTACCCCTTCTGATAAAACCTAATACAAGTGAAATAATTGCCAATACTAATAGTATGTGGATTATACCTCCAGCGCTGTATGCGAATGCTCCAACAAGCCATCCGATGATTAAAATTACAGCTACTAAATACAAGATATTGCTCATAGTTTTGTTTGTTTAGTTTGTGAATGAAATGTATTAATGTATTACTGACTATAATTCAAAAAAATCTGTACCACCATAAAAAATTATATTTTTTGGGTACAATTTATTGACAATTCAATAATGTGGGGAATTAATACCCCAAACCATTCTGGTACAGTCTTGGATTGGGGTAATAAGTAAGTAATAAGTTATAAATAATAGGATACAATTCATTAATAATAATTAACCCAATAACCTTATTAAACAGCTAAAAATCAAACAGTTAATCAAGCCCAAATATCTAAATATTTTAGCCGTGAATTCCTTTTTTTTATGCTTATTACTTATCAATCGTAACTTATCACTCAAGACATTATGAAACGAAAAATTAAAGAATATTGGTCAATTTTAAAAGATACTTTTAATAGCTTTATTGATGATAATGCTATGCGTTTAGGGGCCTCTTTATCATATTACACTTTATTTTCTTTGGCTCCCATGTTACTGATAATTATCAGTTTAGGAGGTATTTTTTTTGGTAGAGAGGCAGTACAAGGGCAAGTATATGAGCAAATAGATGGCCTCATAGGTAGTGATGCTGCTAAACAAGTACAAGATATTCTGAAAAATGCTCAACGTTCTGGGCAATCCACTTGGGCAGCTACTGTAGGAGTGATAACATTGATAATTGGTGCTACGGGAACATTTGCTGAGATTCAAGATGCTATCAATTTTATTTGGGGTTTGAAAGCCAAACCTCAAAACGGAATCGTGAAGTATTTAATGACTCGATTTTTATCTTTTTCATTAATTGTTTCTTTAGGATTTTTACTCTTGGTTTCCTTAGTAATTAATGCTGTTTTAGATGCTTTTAGTCAGAAAGCACAGTTATTCTTTTCAGATGCCAGTATTTATATTTTTTGGGTGCTAAACTCCTTGGTAGTTTGGGGAGTCATTGCATCCTTATTTACGGTAATTTTTAAGGTACTTCCAGATGGGAAAATAAATTGGAAAGATGCTTTCATAGGCGCTGGATTTACATCTTTATTATTTATGATTGGAAAATCTGGTATTGGCTTATATTTAGGCAATTCAAGCGTTGGAACTACGTATGGAGCAGCAGGTTCTGTAGTAATTATTTTACTTTGGGTATATTATTCAGCTTTAATTCTTTACTTTGGTACAGAGTTTACAAAAGCCTATACAAATTTTTACGGACGAAGTATTCAGCCGAATGGTTTTACAGATTTTCGTTCGGCAAAAGCAGAGAAAAAAATTGACCATTCAGGGATTCCTAATGATGAGTTGGAATATAAAAAATAATTTTTATGAGAAATTTAATGAATACAACTGCTGTCAGAACGTGGCAAATTCTTAATTGGGTTTTCTTTTTAGCAATGGTTTTTGTTAATTTTTTGGCCAATTATTTGCCTATCAACAACAAGACTACAGGGACGCTTTCCAACCAATATCCCAATCTTTTTGTGCCTGCTCCTATTACCTTTGCCATTTGGGGCCTAATCTATTTACTATTATTTATCTTTTGTATAAAACAGACCAAAGGATTATTTAGTCGTATAGTAGATGAAATTACGGCTGAAACGGTACAGTTGATTGGATTCAGATTTATCATCACTTGTATTTTAAATGCTATCTGGATTTTTGTTTGGCACTATGAATATATGGGAGCCTCGGTGGTAGTTATGCTATTGTTATTGGCACAACTTATTGATATTAATAAAAGGTTGGACACCATTACTATATATTTATCAAATGCCTCTCGTTTTGCTGTTACAGCCCCTTTTGGTGTTTATTTAGGATGGATTTGTGTAGCTACTGTTGCCAACATT
>JANPIG010000231.1:0-1155 GCA_031424875.1 Cytophagales bacterium | reverse complement strand
ATTTCGGGACTTTTATTGACCATAATTTGGGTAAAAGACACTAAAAGTTTTGTTTCGCAAGAAGCCAAGAATTCAACCATCGTAAATACCGAAAACATATTTTTGAATACCACTTTTAAAGACAAAACCCTCAGTTCTGTAACCCAAGCAGGATTGGTCAATAACCTCAATGATGGCATGATTTGGGGACTTTTACCGATTCTTTTATTACAGTTAAAACTTAATAATCATCACATTGGAATTATTACCGCTATTTATCCGACCGTTTGGGGAATAGGGCAACTTTTTACAGGAAAAATGTCAGATATTTATTCAAAAAAGAAAATGTTATTTTGGGGAATGTTCTTACAAGGAATAGCCATTATACTCTTGATTTTCACCAAAGAATTCTACGTTTTAGCTATATTATCCGCTCTTTTAGGTTTTGGAACAGCGTTGGTTTATCCCACATTTTTATCAACCATTGCCCAAGCTACCAACCCAAGCCAACGAGCCGAAAGTATTGGAACGTTTAGACTTTGGCGTGATTTAGGCTATGCTTTCGGAGCGATTATTTCGGGCATTACCGCCGATATTTTCGGCATTCAATATGCTATCGTTTTGATTGGAATTCTCACGATTGTTTCATCAATCATTATTCAAGTACGAATGCCTCAGAATGACGTTAGTTAAACTTTTATAATTAGAAAGTTCATAATTTTTTAAACGCTCAAAACAAACAAAATCATGAAAAAGATCCTCTTAGTTTTATCTTCATTATTCATTATTGTAACAATCGCCAGTCTTTTACAGCAAGATGAAGTGCCATCTTTTCACCCTGAGTTTAGCAAATCCAAAGCGGGTTTAGGTTTTAATCATGCCACTGCTTATCCCCCAGGCGTAGGCATATTAACAAATTCTAAAAACTGCCTTTCTTGCCATGCCAATAATGGGCCTTGGAAAGAAGATTCCAACAATATCATTGACATTATTGATAAAGAAACTAAGAAATCGTTGAAGCAAGCGGATGGAACTTTCCTGATTACTGCAAAAAGATACGAAGCCAAAACGGTTTATACCGTGCTTGGTAGAAAAGATTTAGTAGGAATATTATCGCCTACTAAAAATGCGTGGATATACATTGATACTACTTCGATTGGGAAAAGCACTTTGTCA
>JANPIG010000230.1:0-3458 GCA_031424875.1 Cytophagales bacterium | reverse complement strand
TCACAGTGCTGATAGCCAAAGGATTCTCTGCGGTGGACCAAGCAATGCCCACAATATTTTTTACATCACTATGTTTAATTTTATTAGGAGAAACGGCAATACCAACACCATTATTCATACCATTTGGAATAATATAATCTCCTAAGTTTACTTTACCAAATACCTTCACAGGAACCTGACCCATGAATGCCACCTTCTCATAATTGGGCAAAGCGGCATCATTAGGCGTATTTCCTAAAACAATTGGTTTAAAAGATACTACCATCAACTTTTCAGCTCCTTCAATATTCTTGCTAATTTTTCCGCCTTTTACCCCAACAATATCACTGGCATTTATTTTTTCAGAAGAAGATTGTTTCATCAAATATTCAGCATAATCTCCCGAGCCTGACTGATAGGTTACGCCTACACTACCTTCTTTGTTATTTGTCCACTCAGTCAAATTTACCGCCGCTACTGCTACTTCAGCTATTGTTAAAGCCTCTACGATAGCTGCTAATATTACCTTACTGGCTGAACCAGCGATGAGTGAAGCAATGGGTGGGCAAGCCACTACACCCAATCCCGCACAAGCATTTACTGAAGCAGCAGATGAAATTTGGTCAATAATGGCAGAACCCAAATCGTAGGTGGCAAGGCCAAGATCCAAGGCTCCAGAAGCCACATCATAAACCAACCCCCTTTTCTCAAATTTATAATCGTCGCTATCACGAAGTTGATCCAATGTTTCTCCTTCAATTCTACCCACTACAGTGCCTGAGCTATTTCGGAAGGTGATAAAATTATTCAAAATACCTGGCGTACCGTTCCCAATTTGTATAGATATACCATTTGCATTAGATGTGTTAACAAAATTAGCAACGTAATCAGCTCCAGTGGTTAGGTTTAAAGTACCCCCAATGTATAAGTTTTTTAAAATACCTACTCCTCCGTTCACGATGAAAGCACCATTTGTTGTGGCAGTACTTTGTGTGGCATTGTTCACAGTAGTAATTCCTGTTACTCCTAATGTACTACTGAATAATACTCCCCCACCTACATTTAATCTTTTGGCTAAACCCAACCCCCCGCTTACTATTAAAGCACCCGTTGTGGTATTTATAGATTCCGTTTCATCTGTAATATTTACAGCGGCTGCGAAAGCAACGGGTCCCCCAAACTTTGAAATTCCACCTACATTTAAGTTACCCCCTAATCCAAATCCGCCTTTCACTACCAAGGCTCCATTAGATGTACTCGTAGATTGAAGTGCTGCATTATCAATTAGTACTTGCTGATTAAATAGGGCATTTTTATTAACTGTTAATATCCCTGTTAATAAGGTAGGACTTGAGTTATTAACGTTAACAGCTGCATTAAAGTCAGTTATTCCATCTACACGTAATGTACCTGTAAGTTTCGTTGGGCTGGCATTATTCACAAAAAGCCTACTATTCAAATCCGTGGGTCCATCTACATTCAAGGATGTATTGAGGTCAGTTGCTTTATCAACCGTTAAGGTACCAGAAAGTAGGGTTGGGCTTAAACGATCTACGGTAAAAGGTCCATAACTTATTGTTTGCCCACTAATCTTATTGAAATATGCCGAAGAATCCACCGTAATATTTGCACCAATGGCTAAGCTTCTTTTCATCGTAATATTACCGTTGGCTAATATACGCATCCTTTCTAAATTATTAGTAATTACTACCAAATCCACATAATCAGTAGTTCCTAATCTATCAATGGCGGCATCAGAAGTTGTATTTCCTTGAAGAGACCATACGTTAGCTGGTACCCCAGGAGTGGGAGCATTTACTGCATCGTTTTTTGCTCCATTTTCTGAAAGCCTTGAGGCAGTAATAGCGTGAAATGCATAAGGCACTGCCAACAATTGGCTATTACTTATAGAAGTAAACGTAGTTTCACCTTTTGACTTAATTTGGATTTCCATCCAAATATTTAGGGTACTCCAAGGAATACTTTCAAAATTGCCCCTTTCTTTAGTTCCATCGCCCACTGCAATCGAAAATAAACCCAGATCACTTGTGGTAATGTTATGTATTTCACTATAATGAGTATCATTTTTTAAACTTGATGTACTATGTAGGCTAATGCGCAATTCAATTTTAGAATTTGCCAATATTTCGCCTTTCATATCTCTGGCTACTGCCTGATATTTCATACCACGAGGACTACTCTGAGCCAATGAAAAAGTTATTGCAGTAATGGTAAACAGAAGAATTAGGGATAATTTTCTCATAACAATATGTGTTAAAATATTTTTAAAATAAAAAGGCAAACTTGGAAATGCTTAGATAAAGGATTTTATCTAACTTTAATTATTTTGAAAGACTTTAGGAGCACACCATTTTCTTTTTGTGCTTTCAGAAAATAAGTGCCCGAGGGGAAAGTTGTCATATCTACGAATGTACTGGCAGATTTTTCATTCGTTTTTTGAACCAAAAGTTGCTGACCTATGACATTAAATAAGAATAAATCTACTTTACCAACTTCGTCTTGTAGTAAATTTTCGGATGATATTCTCAATTCCAGAACTCCCTCAACAGGATTTGGAAAAATTGTCATGTTATAGTCAGAAGCCAAACTTTCATTTTTGGCAGAAATTATATTTATTACTTTAAAATAAGTTTGGTGAAATCCTTGGGTATAATGTTTATCTACAGTTTTTGAACTTTCAATCACTGGTTCACCCAAAGTCCATTCTAATGAAATGGAGCCCGTTTTACTAATATCACCTGCTGAAGAAATTACTTCTGGGCTTAGTTTTTGGCAAAAAGTATCATTGGAAATAAAAATTAAAAGGAAACAAAGAAGCTTGAAAAAAATTGAGGGAATATTGGTCATATTTAACCGAATCGGTAAAATATTATGATTGGGAGAATAGGAGTATTTTACCTTCATGATAGTTTGAATTAGTGTGTCGATTGAAATTTTACAATAAATGTAGTAATTTATATTGGATATACTATTATTATTTTTTTTTCGTTTAGCCGATTTCTTAAAAATTTATAAGTCTAAGTTTTTCTACAACTATTATATGTGTTATGCGCTGATTATTAACCTTTTATAGCTTAAAAACTCATGTTATTTTTTTCACTTCAAAATGCTTTTAAAACCTTTTCAAAAAAAACATTGAGCCAAACTTTTGTCCAAGAGCCATCTTTGACCCATTCATTAAAATGATAATAAACCCCTTGCCAAGTCAGAGAAGTACCACTAAAGAACTGTTTTACAGGCAAAAAACGCCACTGGCAACCTGTTTTTAAGCGATATAAAATAGCTGAACACTATTTTGGGATTGGTTTATAAGATTTTGGGGAGATTAGACTTGATTGGTTTTTGAGGACGCCATTGATTCTTATTTCAAGAATCAGAATTCTAAATCATTAATAGTCAACGGTTTACTATTCATAAAAAATGCTTCAATCTTTCGACTGAAGCATTTTGTCAATAAA
>JANPIG010000229.1:0-4377 GCA_031424875.1 Cytophagales bacterium | reverse complement strand
TAAAAAAAATACTCAAAATAACCCTTGAACGTATATACTAAAACTGGCAAGATTTTTGTTATAAAACTCTCAAAATGAATCATTAATATCCGCCATGTTGTGGTTTTTCACACATTAATTTCCTTGTTTTATGAAAAGATTTCAACTCCCTGTCAGCCGATTTAAAAAAACAATTCAATTCATTTTCATTGCCTGTGCTGCCCTGTGGCTCAATGCCTGTAAAGTGAAAGAAGACACTGTAACACCCCAAGAGCCACCCGTTGATACTTCGCCAGCGAATAAATTTTCGAGTGATATTGCTACAAATTGGGCTATTTTACAACAGAAACTTACCAAAACTACGGCTGGATATACTCCTCCCGTAGCAGCCCGTGCTTATGCGTATGGGGGCTTGGTGATGTACGAAGCAGCGGTGGGTGGCATGCCAAACCATCAATCTTTAGCAGGTCAATTAAGCGATTTATCAACGCTTCCGAAACCAGAAACTGGGAAGGATTACAATTGGGCCTTATCTGTGAATGCTGCAGAAGCCACTATTCTTAGGGCTTTATATGCTGAGGCTTCTCGCCCAACGGCAGCCATTAATAAAATTGTGATTGATTCTGTTGAGGTTATACAATTGAATGCCAATAAAACGGGAGTTGCCCAAGATGTGATTGACCGTTCTGTGAAGTATGGACAGGACGTGGCCAATGCCATTTTTGAATGGTCCAAAACCGACGGTGGACATGAAGGATATAAGCGTAATTTTCCCGCTACTTACGTGGTTCCTGTATTTGCAGGGGCGTGGCAAGTAACAGAAAGTGGACAAGCAATCCCTATGCAACCCACTTGGGGGACAAATCGTAGTTTTGTGCCAGCCAACCAGACTTTGACTTTGCCTAATATTATCCCTTTTTCTACTTCCATTACTTCCTCCTATTTCGGTCAATATTTTGAAACATACACTATTAATAAATCATTGACCGCTGAACAAAAAGAAATTGCAGCGTTTTGGGCAGATAATCCTACGGAGACTCAAACACCAGCTGGACATTCATATAATATCACAAATATTGCCGTGAAACAGGCAAAAGTTGGTTTAGGAAAAGCCGCTGAGGCCTTCGCCAAAGCGGGAATTACCTTAAATGATGCTTTTATTAATTGTTGGAAATGCAAATTTAAATACAACAACGAACGTCCATATACGATGATTCGTAGAACTATTGATCCCAATTGGAAACCTTTATTTACAACACCTCCATTCCCAGGGTTTCCATCAGGACACTCCACACAATCAAGTGCGGTTTCAGATGTATTGACTGATTTTTTTGGACAAAATTTTGCCTTTACCGACAATTCTCACGAAGGTAGAAAGGATGCAACTACGGGTATTGTTCTAAAATCAAGAAACTTTAAAAGTTTTGCTGACTTCTCGCAAGAAGCCGCACTATCACGCTTGTACGGAGGAATCCATACTCGTCAAGACAACGAAACGGGTTTGGCAGAAGGTCGTAAAATAGCAAAAAATGTGTTGGCTTTAAAATTTAAGAAATAATTACGTACAACGACAATCCTTGTCATTAATATCAATAAAAAAAATGGCTCGTCAAATTGGCGAGCCATTTTATTTTACTCACATCATGTTTTTAGATTTAAATCCCTCCTTGTTAGGTAATTTTGACATTCATATAATACGAAAATTTAAAATAAAAATGACACCAGCACCCACCGTTCTGATGGTAGGAATAATAATCTCGATAGTTGGAGCAATTATGCTTCTTTCTGAAAAACATAATATTCAAGCTGAGCCTATCGTTAGCCAAGCCCAATTTAATAACGATTCTGCTTTGCTGTTTGAACTACGTAAATTACGTTTAAATTTAAAAAAGAGAAAAGCAATGAATTTGAAAAATACATAGTTCAAAAATTCAATAAAAAGTATTTCAAAATTTTGGAATGGGCGGGTGATAAATACGTCAATGGCATTTATGCAGAAACCACTACACAACCAGACTTACGCATAAAATTCACCCTCCACGACCTTGAAAAAGAGTTTGCCGTTGAGTGTAAGTATCGTTCGTATTATTTTAAAGATGAGATTGACTGGGCAAAAGATAACCAAAGGATTAATTACCAAAACTATTCAGAAGCCAAAGGAATTACCACCTTCGTGGCAATTGGCGTGGGCGGAACGGCAAACAATCCAGAAGAATTATTCATTGTACTACTTCAAAAATTAAAATCAGATTTTATTAGCAAATCAGATTTAATGCCTTTCAAAAAAACAGATTTACCACAAAACAAATTCTTCTTCGATCCCAAGAGTGGTGTATTGAAGTAATATATTTTCATTATATTTGATAAAAAATAAGGCTATGGTTATTTCAAAAAATTTGACAGAACAGATTACGGAACAACTCAAAACGAAAGAGTTAGTGGCAATTCCTGCCTCTGAAAGAGAATACTTGGAACTCGCTCAAACAATACCTTTTAAAATAGAATACCACAATTGTGAAATTATAACGATGGGATTATCTTCCTTTTGGCACGAAACCCTTGTCATGAATTTGGGATTAATATTGAATAACCTTTTTTTGGATTCAGATAATATTTTCGTTACTGGCAGTAATACAGGCATACAAATTCAGAAATTTGAGGGAGGATATTATATGCCCGATGTATTGGTAGTGAAAGGTAAACCACAGTTTAAAGAAAATTCAAAATGTATAATCAATAATCCATTCATAATCGTAGAAGTTTTGTCAGATTCTACCGCCAATTTTGATAAAAATGACAAATTAGAAGAATACCAAACTTTAGAAAGTTTACAACATATTATCTTTGTACATCAGAAAAAAGTATCTGTTTCTACCTATACTCGTACTGATAAACCAAATACATGGATTAACCAAAATTTTAGAGAGTTAAGTGATAGTTTTATCATTGGTGAAGATACAATTTTAATAAAAGATATTTATCGTAAAATTCAGTTTTAGGTTATAATTCTAATCAAAATAAACCTCTTTCTCAGGATTATCCCGATACTCAAACATCAATTTTATCTGCGAAAACACATTGCGAGGTTCTGATAATGGTGGAATATTTTCTAAGCTAAAATACTGAATATCAGAGGTTTCAGTAGTATTATTCAGAATCTCTCCTCCTACTCTCTCACACAAAATAAAAATCTTGTACACATACCAGCCTTCTGGTGGGTGCGGGTGATTTCGTTTATCAATTACTGCTAAAAGTCGCACCGTTTTTACTATTAAACCTGTTTCTTCTTGTACTTCTTTCACGGCAACCTCCGCAGGTGTATAACCCACATCTGCCCAACCGCCTGGCAATGACCAACAGCCATCTACCTTCTCTTTGACCATTAAAATTTCCCCCATTTCATTAAAAACCACAGCCCGAATATCTACTTTTGGCGTTTGGTAACCATCTCTTTCTTGGGTAAAAAGGTTGCCAATTTTCTCGACAGGTTCATCCGTTAATTGGCTCAAAATCTGGACACTAAGATCTGAAATCTCTTGATAACGCTCACGGTCGAAGGGTTTATCATCACTATAAAAAATCCCAGCTTGGGCGATGGATTGTAGGCGTTTGGCGATGGCAAGAAGATTTGTGTTTTGCATTATTATAAAATTCTGTTATACTTTGAGATAATTTTACGACAAAGATAAAGTAGGATTCTTTTTAAACACTAAAAACAAAATAGCTATGAAATTTCCTAACAGATTAATTAAGAAAGGTGAGACTAATAAAGCAATTGTGAAAGCAATTCAAAAACGGCTAAATGAATTGGGCTGTGGACCAGTCGGTATTGATGGCAACTTTGGATTAAAAACTTTTCAAGCTGTAAAATTATTTCAAAGTAGATTTTCAGATACTCATGGAAATCCCTTGAAAATAGATGGCATTATTGGAGCAGTCAGTTGGGCGGTACTTTTTGGGGTGTCAAGTGTACCCATTACTATGCCTACTCAAAACCCTTTGTTCAAAAGGGCTCTTGAAATTGCCTCTGGTGAGGTTGGTGTGATGGAAAATCCAGTTGGTAGCAATGCGGGGCAGCGGGTTGAGGAATATCTTGATAGCGTGGAATTCGGTGCTGGGGCTGCTTGGTGTGTAGCTTTTCTTTATTTTTGTTTTGAAAAGGCAAGTCAAGAACTGGGAGTGGTGAATCCTTTGGTGAAAACCGCAGGAGTGTTAAACCTTTGGAATAGAGCAACTTGTCGAAAAATCAAAATTCCAAGTTTTGTTGATGATCCTTCATTGGTGAAACCAGGGCATATTTTTATCATTTCAACGGGTGGTGGATTTGGACACGCAGGAATTGTAGAGAGCGTTGAAGGTGGATTCATGACAACCATCGAAGGCAATTCAAACAACGAT
>JANPIG010000228.1:0-2030 GCA_031424875.1 Cytophagales bacterium | reverse complement strand
ATAGCCAGGGTGAACGGCATCAATTTTCTTTTCCTTACAAAGATTAATGAGTCCCTCAATATCCAAATAAGGTTTCAAAGGCTCATCATCCTTCCCGATTTGGTAGGCTTCGTCAGCCTTGTATCGGTGGAGAGAATAACGGTCTTCAAAGGTATAAACTGCCACTGTACGAATGCCCAATTCTGAGGCAGCACGCATGATTCGGATAGCAATTTCGCCACGATTGGCAACGAGGATACTGTTTATTTTTTGGACGTAAGATAGTGCCATTTTTCAGTTATCAGTTAACGGTTATCAGTTATTGAGAGTCAGTTTCTATTAAAAGTTAATTACATAAAAAGTTAAAAAGTCTTTAAATCTTACAAAATTCAATAAAAAATTTGGGATAGTATAAAAAATGCCTTATAAAATTTGGTGTTATTAGAAATATACAATTTTATTTGGGTTGGTTAATATTTTGTAGATTGTACCACTGGCTTCAGCCTATTTTTTTTACTTAACAAAACAGGCTGAAGCCTCTGGTACTCTGTAGTACTATTTCTTACGCTAAATGCAAGCCCAAAATAAGCCCCCACATCATGGCAAAACTAATTAACATAGAAACGTTTACTAATACACCTGCCACTTCAGTATCATGGTTTAATTCATTGGAAAATGGTATGATGGTCATCCCTACTGGAATTATGAGGACAATGAGGAGGACATTACGATAAAGTTGTTCAACGGGTAAGAAAAAGAAGCATAAAAAGCCCATTAAAAAGCCCCAAAAATAGCGAATGGAGAGGACTTTTGTTACTCTTTTGATTAATTCGGCAGACATAGAAAAGTTCATGTAAATACCCATAATCAAGAGAACCATAACTTTATTTCCTTTTGCTAAAACGTCTAAAATATCAATCAAAATTTGGGGCAGTGGAATGGCAGAAAGGTTGAAAAGCACACCAACTAAAATGGCTTGGAAGGGTAATAAAGTAATAATTTTGAAAAGGGCTTTTTTAATATTGTCTTTAATGCTTACTCCTTGGTTTTTATCCGACATAAATACGCCTGTGCCATAGACTAGCCCAAAGACTGCAAAGGAATTTCCAAAGTCGAACATGGCAGCATAAACCATACCTGATTGTCCCCAAATACCTTCTATGAGCGGATAGGCAAACAATCCTAAATTAAAACCACCACTTCCCATGATAAAAATGGCCTTCATTTTTCGGGGTAGATCTTTGAAAAAATAGGAAGCTGTTACCATCGTAAGCACTGAAAAAACGAAGGAAATTAAGGGTAGAAGCAATAAATTCCATTCAAAATGCACTCGTAGTATGGTTACAAATAACAAGGCTGGAAACGTAGTATGCATCAATAATTTAGTAATTATTTTGCCTTCATTTTCAGTAATAATATTCTTTCTTTTTAGAAAATAGCCAAGGAAAATTATGGTTAATGCAGTTAGAAAAACAGTATTGGTTTGGTTCATAATGTAAATAAACGTATTTATAATATTTGTTTCCTTCAATGAGGGCAATGAATTAATACCATAAAACGATTGTCATGATGAATCTACTTTACTGTAACTAATTTCCGACTCTCATTCAATCCATCAACTCGCAAATTGACCATATAAGTCCCTGCTGAAAATTGACTTATTTTAATATTCTGGGAATGATTACCTTGAGATTGTTTTTCCTCTTGTCCTATGTAAATCTCTTTTCCTGAAAAGTCAATGATAGAAAGTCTTATATCGGAGTTTTTGGCTAATTGATAGCTAACATTTATTTCATCTGAACTGGGATTTGGATAAATATTTAAGGCGTAAAAATCTGTAATTTTCGGTTCGTTTGCCAATACATTTTTAACCTCCAAATCCTTTAATATCAAATTATTAGGATCAATAGTCAAGCCGCTTGGATTCTGTTTTACTATAAACTCAAATGTCTGATTTTGTTGATTATTAAAGACTGTAATAGTAGTATCTCCCAAGCCCTGATTTATCTTAACTTGAATAGGCATTATGAAGAAAGTTGGGTTAGTATTAA
>JANPIG010000227.1:0-3202 GCA_031424875.1 Cytophagales bacterium | reverse complement strand
AGCAAATGCAAATAAAAAACTGAGTAACGTAATTCTTGATTTCATAGTTAATTCGTATTTACAATGTTGTAAAAAAAATGAAGGTTTTCAATAATTAACGGTAATTTAAACCATCAACTGTTGAAAACCCTGCATTAAATTTTACTAAAATCTTTTTCACTAAATATATTTCAAAAACTCAGCCTTCGTAGCTTCCTCTTGAAATTTACCTCCGTAATAACTTGTAATCGTTGTGGAAGTATCATCTTTCACCCCTCTTGAAGATACGCAAAGGTGTTTGGCATCAATCATTACGGCTACATCTTCTGTACCCAATATTTTTTGTAACTCCTTGGCTATCTGCATAGTAAGACGTTCTTGAACTTGTGGGCGTTTGGCAAAATGCTGTACGATACGGTTCAATTTTGAAAGTCCAATCACTTGCCCGTTGGCAATGTATGAAACGTGTGCTTTTCCAAAAATGGGTACAAAATGGTGTTCGCAATTAGAATAAAACGTAATATTCTTTTCTACCAACATTTCATTGTACTGATATTTATTCTCGAAAAGAGCAATTTTAGGCATATTCTTAGGGTCGAGACCACTGAATATTTCTTTTACGTACATTTTGGCAACTCTTTTAGGAGTACCATTCAAAGAATCATCAGTTAAATCTAAGCCTAATGTTTCCATAATTTGGCGAAAATGGTATTCAATTTGAGCAATTTTTTCATCATCGCTCATATCAAAAGCCCCCTCAACCATGGGAGTATCAATTGAAGTCATAATATGGTCGTCGCCGATTTCTTCGTCGGTAAAAAGTATTTTATTATTGTTGTCAACCAACAGGGTATTCAACAAAGTTTCGTTCTGTTTCATATAATCTGATTTTTAAGTCTAAGTTAGTGAGTAATTTTTCTCTTAATTTATCGTAAATAACGATGGCAATATTTTCGGCTGATGGGTTCAAATTCTTGAATTCTTCGGTGTCAAGATTAAGGTTTTTATGGTCAAATTTGTCCAAAACTTCCGCTTTAATCAAATCACTCAATATTTTCATGTCCATTACGTAACCCGTTTCTGGGTCTATTTCACCCGTTACTTGCACAATTAAATCGTAGTTATGTCCGTGAAAATTAAAATTATTACACTTACCATAGACACGTTCGTTTTTCTCATCCGTCCAATTCGGATTATTCAGTCGGTGGGCAGCATTAAAATGCTCTTTTCTAAACACCGCCACTCTTTTTGGCATCATGCTTTAGTTCCTTATGTTATTGGTTGAAAATTTGTTTGCCCACGATTAGCTACTTCGGAGAAAACGAGACATTCATTCGGGGATTTAGTCTCCAAGTTTAAAAGCCGTCTGAAAGGTTGTCAGCAACACTATTAAACTAAATCGGCGTTTGTTATTCAAATATTATAACTTGAATGTTATAAAAATTGTTCAATTTTGTTTAATATTTTATTTTAAAGCTTAAACAAAATTATTGCTTTACGTTGATAAAACATCATAAAGACGAATCAGGTTCAATAAAGTCTCATTGATATGGAAGTTTATTTGTTATATTTAGTAAATTGAGAATCTATATTAAATTATCTCATCATAATCGTAATTCACATATATGCAACGTAGAGATTTTATTCAAAAAACCGCTTTGGCGAGTTCATTATCGCTCATTCCTAATATCAATTTTGGTAGTAAACCCGAAGAAAAGAAAGTCCGTTTAGGTTTTATTGGAGTTGGTTTGCGGGGGAGAAATCATTTGGAAATGGCAATGTTTCGGGATGATGTAGAAATTAATGCCATTTGCGATATTGACCCAAATTCAATTGCTGAATCTTTAAAACTAATTAAAGCAAAAGGCAGAAAACAGCCTGCACTTTATCAAAAAGGAGAAAGAGACTTTGAAAATATGGTCAAAAGGGATGATTTAGACGGCATAATCATTGCAACTCCTTGGGAATGGCATGTGCCGATGTCACTGGCATCCATGAAAGCAGGTAAATATACGGGTGTGGAGGTATCAGCAACGGTTACACTACAAGAGTCTTGGGATTTGGTGAATACTTTTGAAAAGACGGGTTCGCATTGTATGATTTTAGAAAATGTCTGTTACCGTCGGGATGTAATGGCGGTTTTAAATATGGTTCGCCAAAATATGTTTGGAGAATTAATCCATTTACAATGTGGCTATCAGCATGATTTGAGGGGCGTAAAATTTAATGACGGCAAAAGTGCTTATGGCAAAGGTGTTGAATTTGGAGCAAAAGGTTTCTCAGAAGCCAAATGGCGAACTCAACATTCTATTGATAGAAACGGAGATGTTTATCCTACACATGGACTCGGACCGGTGGCAGAAATGCTTGATATAAATCGAGGAAATCGTTTTTTGTATTTAACCTCAATTGCCTCAAAATCAAGGGGTTTGCATGATTATATTGTAAAAAATGGTGGTAAAGATCATCCCAATGCAAAAGTTAATTTCAAGTTGGGCGATGTGGTTACGACTCTCATAAAATGTGCCAATGGGGAAACCATTATGATTTCACACGATACTAATCTGCCACGGCCTTATTCATTAAATTTCAGAGTACAAGGCACGGAAGGAATCTGGATGGATGACAATAAATCTATCTATTTGGAAGGTGTTACCAAAACGCACGACCGTTGGGAGTCTTTCAAGGAATATCAGGAGAAATATGATCATCCACTTTGGAAAACTCACGCTCAAAATGCTGAAAATGCAGGACATGGCGGTATTGATTATTTTGTGTTGAGAGCTTTCATTGAATCCATAAAACGCAAAGTTGCTCCTCCAATTGACGTGTATGATGCGGCAGTTTGGTCGGCAATTAGTCCACTTTCTGAACAGTCTATTGCCAAAGGTTCAATACCTGTAGCAATTCCAGACTTTACCCGAGGGAAATGGAAAACGAATAAGAAGATTTTTGGTTTGGATGGCGAGTATTAAAATTTGTAGCACAGAAATCTGTCCCGTGCAGCGGATTCCAGTATATTTGTAGGCTTCACTGAACAGATTTCCATGTAACAAATTACTTGCAATTTTACCTATTTCAAAGTAATATATCTTACTAAATTCGTAAAATCTGCAGTCTAATCCTTAATTTTACAGTAATTTATTACCGACTAATAAATGAATAAAACAATAACAGTTTCAACACCAGGAAGAATTTGCTTATTTGGTGAACATCAAGATTA
>JANPIG010000226.1:0-1128 GCA_031424875.1 Cytophagales bacterium | reverse complement strand
CCTTTTTTTTATCGACCAAGTTTCTCAACATTACATTTAAAAAAGGAGAACTTGTAACCACTAAAGTATCTTCATCTTTTACATTTTCTTTTACATACTTTTTGAAAGCTCCATAAACCGCCCAATATTCCTTCAAAATATCAATTTTTGTTTCTCTTTTAAAACTAAGGGTAGGTAAGTTCATCAATGGTAGATTAGGCTGACATCTACTCGATGGACGATATTCTCCTGCTCCACCAACCATCACAACTTCAATATTTTTTTTGGTAAAAAGATATTCTGCTACTTGTTCTGAAATCAAGCAAACGGGCGAACCATCAGGGTAAATGTATTGATTTATAAAATGAATTTTGCTCATGAGGATTGTTCCAAAGTGGTTTTAGTTTTATCAGCTTTCAAAAAAGCCACTTCATGCGAAAGGTCTTTTATCTGACTCTGTAATTTGGAATTGACAATTGAAAGGTGAACCAAGAAAATAAAAATTGCTCCAATAGCGATTAGAAAGAGCAATGATGGTGGATAAAATACTCCCAATGCAGCGGAGATTTGCTCTAATCCTTTTCGCCAAAAAGAGAAAATAAGAAAGATAATTGTGCAACCAAACCAGATGATGGAATATTCTTCCCGAAGTTTTCCACGAATGATTTGCCTGACGATGAAATACATAAACATCAACGTCCCGATGATGCTGAGTATCTGAATTTTGAAAGGGACTACGTTTTCCATTATTCTTTTCCTTTAAGTCTGATATATACAAAAATAATTCCGAGTGTAACTTTGAACATATAATAAACAGCGCTGAGCGAATGGATTGAAGAAACTCCACCTTGACGCTCACACATTTCTACGGGAACCTCTTTCATCGTTAGGTTATTAAGTCCAAACAAAACAATGGCTTCGGGTTCGGGATATTCGTCTGGATAATAATGATTGACAATTTCCAACGTTTTACGATTAAAAACTCTGAACCCAGAAGTACTATCATGAATGATTCTACCAATCAAAATTCTATTCAACCATTTGAAATAATTAATTCCTAAACGTCTAAAAAAAGAAGATTGAAATCCTTTTCCTTCCAAAAAACGTGAGCCAATTATAATATCAGCAGTACGCAAAAGTGCTTCATTA
>JANPIG010000225.1:0-7111 GCA_031424875.1 Cytophagales bacterium | reverse complement strand
ACCTTTTGTCCAACGCCTTCATCCATTTTCCAATATGCTAAAAGCCCATTTTCATTTTTAGAAATCGAACGATTTTTAGTAGCATTTACTTCCGTTTGGGTGAGAGGACGATTATAAATTCTGACATCATCAATAAAACCTTTGAAAAACCCACCTGAATTTTTACTACCAATGTTCATTTTTTCTTTTACCCGCATAATTGTAGCAGGTTTTGTTCCCACAAAATTTCCATCTACCATCACCGACATGGCAGTACCATTATAAACCATCGTTATCTGATGCCATTTGGTATCGTTATTGAGATAATTGGTACCATTCACGGGAATAATATATTTCAAAGTGTCGCTATTCGTACCATTTCCTATGTGAAAAATGTACCCTTTCCCTTCACTACTATTGGTGGTGGTTATCCACCAGTTTTTATTCAAACCACTTCCCCAGTCAATAATTCCTGTTGCATTATTAGTACCATTCAACTTCACATACGCTGATACTGTAAAAGAATTAGTTGGAAATTTGTCAGCATAAGACACACAAAGTTGTCCACTCACTCCATCAAATTCCATGGACGAACCCGTCAGTGGTGTAAGGCGAACCTCCACCCCTGGCACGGGATTGCCCGAATTGGTTTCTATTTTACCCGAAACAACTCCGTTTGGATTGACAAAACCCACATAATTATTGCCTCCACCTAAACCAAAAGCGTTTTTTGCGGAAACACTGTACTGATAATATTCACCTGCTTGCACATTGAAATCTAAGTATTCTTGAATATCTGCTCCTAATTCAGCCATGAAAGCCCCATCTCTTTTGAGGACAAAACTGGTGGGAATTGGGCTGAGGGCATTCACTTGCCAACTGATTTTTATGCGGTCTTTATAATCTCCCTGCGAAGCTATCAAGAATGGAGCCTGTGGGGGCAATAACCACGGTGTCCATTGTCCCAAGGCAGTTTGTCGGTTTTGGGAAAGCATATTTTGGACGGTTACAGCCGCTTGACCGACCGTAAAATCCGACCGATTGAGGAAGTTGAAAGCATTGGTAGCCCCTCCGTAAGTCAGGAAGGAAGTACCAAATATTTTCTTTATTTCGTTGGGATTACAGAGTGTATCCGTTTGGGCTTGAAGATTAATAAAGCTCAAAAAAGTTAATACAATCCCTGCAATCCATTTGATATGCAATGGTTTCATGATTTCATTTTGATAAAAATGATGAGGATTTTTTTAACTAATTGATGCGGATATACGTCCACAAGTTGAGGTTTTTGGGGCGTGTTTCTGTACCACCATTGTTGCCAATAGTATGTGAATGTGAACCTGCGGAATTCATAGATATCCCAGTAGTTGCCGTTTGAATGGCATCAGGAACATTACTAGTTCCATTATCACGTGGGCGTTTGGTAAATTCATCATAAGATCCACCAGTACCATCATCATCTTGTTCAATATAATAATTCCACTGGTGCTTATGGCCAGGGTCATTTATTGAGTGAGCGTGAGAGCCGTCTGTAGTAGCACTGTGATTATGAGACAAGTAGGCTTGGTCTTGAAGCGTTGCAATAGCAGAGGCATTCGTTCTGTCAGGGTCATTATTACTATTTGAAAAATCCTGCCCTCTCAGAAATAAACCTCCCGCATTGGCAACGGTGGTTATGCTTAATAATGTTGCTAATTTAGAGCCAGTAATGGTTCGTCCGTCCATGGGTACCCAACAGTCTCCATTAACAGTGGCAAACTGAGTAGGATTCAGTATGGAATATTTCACATCACCCACCGCACCTGAGCATTGTACATAGGTGGCTTTGTTTACCGCAAAAGCGTAGGGAGCATAAGTTAGTTCTGTGCGAGGTGAAAGTTCTGTACCACTGATACTTATACCTAAGAAATAAGGCTTGTCCCATGCCAGAGTAGAAATATCGGTGATAGAACCTAATTGTACGGTATAAATACCTCCGTACACATTTACTGCGGGGTTGTCTTCTGTCCAAAGAGCGGTTCCACCAGTGGCAACATCATATACTTTAAAAGTGATAGCATAATTGCCATTATCAACAGCTTTGCCATTACCATCTTTCAAATAACCTTGAACAGAAAGTTTTCTACTTTGTGTACTTTGAGCATTTGTGTTAAAAACTATAAAGAAGCCCAACAATAGAATAATGGACAATCTGAGGACAGTAAAATTTCTTTTCATCTTAGTCAAAGTTTAATATTTGGTATGTATCATTAAATGAGGACGAAACTAAAGACAATACAAATATTGATTTGACAAATGATAATGAAATACAGGGGTTTGTATATGAAATACCTTGGTTTGTATGTGAATCTATGCTGCCACACTTATACGTTCGGAAGCGATGTGAAGTTTGAAGAGTGTTCCATGACTATTTTCTATTGAAAAATTACCTTTCAGTTGCTTCGTTAATCCCGCAATGAGTTTTTTTCCGAAAGAATCTTTATCTTTTTCCCAATTTTCTAAGTTTATACCCGGTCCGTTATCCTGCACTTCGAGCGAGATTCCTTTATTTGTTTTAATAGATATTTTCAATAAAGGTCTTTCAATATTACCATAAGCATATTTAAAAGAATTAGTTAATAATTCATTGATTATCAGACCCATAGGAATAGCAATATCTACATCCATCTCTTCTTTAATGATGTCTATTTCTATATCAAAATTATCGGGTTGGAAATTGTAGGCAGCCATCAAACTCTCTGCGAGGTCGTTGATATATTGTTTAATATTAATATTAGTAACTTTATCGGTAAGGTATAAACGTTGATGAATTAGCGACATGGCTTCTACCCGTTGCTGTCCCTGCCTGACGGCTTGAATGGCCTGTTTATCCTCTATCCTACCCGATTGAATTTTCAGAAGACTTGATACAATCGCCAAATTATTTTTCACTCTATGGTGCAATTCTTGCATCATCAATTTCAGTTCCTCAGATTGTTTAGCTATCACGTTTCGGCTATCATTTATCTTCTTATTTTGATAAAGTATAGCTCCAATAAATCCCAATAGTGCCAGCAAACCTACTATCAAAATAATTAATTGGCGTTTTTGAAGGTCATTTTTTAAATTAAGGGTCTGAATTTCTATCTCTTTTTTTTGGGTTTCGTATTTGGTTTCAACATCGGCAAGGCTCTTCATTTTTTCATTTTTCAAAGTAGAATCTTCCAAAGCTTTGTATTTTTCTAAACTCTGTAAGGCATCCTTATACATACCCGCTTGCGTCTGAACTTTGTATAAAACTTGATAGGAATTAAATGCTCTATTTGGGTCTTTGAGGGTCAAGGCAATCTCCACCGCTGCTTTTCCATACGCTACTGATTTTTTAAATTCTTTTTTAAAGCTATAACACTTTGCTAAATTTCTGAGAGCATGTTCATGGCTTTGCCTATCTCCATTTAATTTGCTAATTTCCAGACTTTTACTTATATATTTTATTCCTAAATCATAATTTTTATCTTTTTCTACATAAATCTGACCCAAGTTGGCATAGATAAATCCTATCTCTTTAATATTGTGCTTTTCGATTATTTCTACCCCTTTCAACAGATATTTTCGAGCCTCCTCTCGTTCATCCAAATCACGATAAATGATGCCTATGTTATTGTAAGTTCTCAGCAAATCTTCATAGTTATTGGTATTTACAAAAATGGCTTCTGCCTTTTTGCAATACAATAATGCTTTCTCGAAGAGCGGTTTCATAGACTGGGCATCACCCATACGTTTATTGAGATGTCCCAAATTATAATAAACTCTTCCTATACCTATTCTGCTATTGATTCTTTCAAAAATAGAGAGTGCCTGTTGGTAAAATTTTAGAGCATCGTCAAATTTTGCTTTATTGGTCATCAACATTCCCTTTATCGTTAAGGAACTGGCAAGCAGAGAGTCATTATTGATTTTTTCAGCCATTATGAGCGATTTCTCTACATAAAATTTTGAAGAATCATATTGGCTGCGCATATAGGCAGTGGCTATTTTTTGGTAAATAACAATTTGCTTAATATCAGAAATGGGCTGCGTGATAGATACCTTTTTCAAAGAATCAATTAAATGAATATTTTGAGTAAATCCCACAAAGGGTACAAAGATGCAGAAGCAGTATAACGTAAATTTCATACAAGAAGACTTTTTATTAGTACGTTAAATTTAGCTCAATTTTAACAATCATTGATAGAAATGACAACGAAATGCAAGAATTTGTATGTGAAGTATAAGAACTTAGTTAGCGAAACATAAAATATTTCATAAACTCATCTTTGAAAGTACGACTGAGTGGAACTTGATAATTGCCAAGTGTAATTTCGTGTTCGTTGAAAGATTCAATTTTACTGATATTAACCGCAAAAGAACGGTGAACCCTTACTAACTGCTTGATAGGTAAACGTTCCAAAACATGAGTGATAGTTTGGCGAATTACATACTTTTTGTTTTGTGTAACAATATTGGTATAAATACTTTCCGCTTCTAAGAACAAAACATCATTCATCGGAAATTTAACAAATTGATAATTTTGTTTGATAAAAATATCATCATTTACCTGCAAAATCATCTCCTTTGAGGAATTTTCAGATTTTTCTTCTCTCAAAATAGTTAGAGGTTGTATCTTAATCGCAAAATTATTGATTGCCATTTCAATAGCCATTCTAAGATTAGTGATGTGATAGGGCTTGGGAATGTAGGCTGCTGGAAAGGTTTTTTTGGCTCGCTCAAGGGTATGAATGTCAGATAAAGCCGTTAGATAAATAATGGGAACAGGTCTTACGGCAATCAGTTGTTCTACGGTCTCAATGCCATTCCAGTCGCCAAAAATATTGATATCACAAAGTACCAAATCCACTTCATTATTTTGGTAGAAATCGAGTGCTTCACGTCCATTATCAGCTACATAACTTACTTCATACCCCTCAGTTTTAAGCGTATCACTCAGTTCTGAAGCCAAAATAAATTCGTCTTCAATCAATAAAATTTTCATGTATGTTGATGTATTATAGTTATTAATTCAAAAATACATCAAACTTTAAAAGTTACCTGACAATTGATATAGATTTTAACTAATACACTAAAAATCATATAGTTACGATAGAAAAATAAGGTTAAACAGCATAAAATAAAGTAAAAAAATTTCATCAATATTAAATTTTCTAATACTATCTGCAACATATCATTTTTATCATTACTATGTGGTTATGAAATCTAAATTGAAATTTCTATTAAACTTCTTAAATTTGGTTTCTAATTGTTGAAACCCAACCCACCATGAACCGCATAGACCGTGTAACTGCCATTCTGATTCAATTGCAATCTCGCAAAATTGTGAAAGCCCAAGATATTGCGGAACGCTTTGACATCAGTTTAAGAACCGTTTATCGAGACATCCGAACACTTGAAGAAGCAGGAATTCCTATTATTGGCGAAGCAGGCGTGGGTTATAGCATGATGGATGGGTACAGACTCCCTCCCGTGATGTTCACCAAAGAAGAAGCCACGGCATTTTTGACAGCTGAAAAGATGGTTGAAAAACTGACAGACCCTTCTACGCAAGAAAGTTATAAATCTGCCATGTATAAAGTAAGAGCAGTATTGAGGACATCGGAAAAGAATTATTTAGAGAATATCGAGGAGCATATTCAAGTATATGAAACTTCATTTTTGCCCAAAAACCGTCATGAGAACCACAATCTACAAGATATTTTGAAAAGTGTGGCGGAAAAAAATGTTTTGAATATTGAATATTTTGCCAATCATACCCAAGAAGGCACTTCACGCAATATTGAACCCATTGGCATTTATTTTTCTGGAACTTACTGGCATTTGATTGCTTATTGTCAAATGCGTAAGGATTATAGAAATTTTAGAATTGATAGAATTACCAATATTAACGATACACCGCTCAGTTTCCAGAAAGAACATCAGTCCTTAAAATCCTATTTATCGCAAATTTCAACTGAAGAGAAACTGCATACCATCATTATTAAAATCGAAAAAAGTGCTGTCAAATTTATGGGCGATGAAAAATATTATCGTGGGTTTGTTTCACAGAAAATCGTGGATGATAAAGTAGAAATGACCTTTCTCACCTCCTCAATTATAGGTTTTGCTCGTTGGTTTTTGTTTTTGGGCGATATGGCAGAAATTATTAGTCCAGATATTTTGAGAGAAAAAGTAAAAGAAATCGCAGGAGGAATTTTGAATAGAATTTCGTAGAGAGGAGGAAGGAGGAAAGGGAGATAGGGATGTAAACGAACGTTTCTCCTTTTCTCCTTTTCTCCTGTCTCCCTTTCTCCGATCTCCTTTTCTCTACTGACATAGGGTTGTCATTGGGCAATCGTAATTTTGAATATTACCAAAAAACAAAATTATGATACAGATAATCCCCATGTTATTGAAAGAAATGAGTGAAGAAGCCATTTCAACTCGCAAAATGCTTGCCATCGTTCCCAACGATAAATATGATTGGCAACCTCATCCCAAAAGTATGACCATTCGTAGTTTGGCAACGCATATTGCGGAACTGCCCACGTGGGTGGCTATGGGAATAACGACAGACGAACTGGATTTTGCCACCGCCCCTTACAATCCTATGAGAATTGATAATACAGATGCTTTATTGGCTTATTTTGATAAAAATTTATTAGAAGGGAAGGCCACTTTAGAGGTTACTACCGAAGAAATTTTGGCACAATATTGGACTATGCGAAACGGAGAAAAAATATATATGAACATGACAAAATATGAATTAATTCGTCATGCATTTGGCCAAAACGCTCATCATAGGGCTCAATTGGGCGTGTTTTTACGACTTTTAGATATTCCTATTCCAGGGACGTATGGTCCAAGTGCGGATGAAATGGATTTGTGGTAAAGAGTTGAAGTTTATAGAAAAATGGTGATTTCCCCAAACAGTATTTAGTGTAAATAAATATTGTTTGGGGATTTTTTTTATGATGTTTTACAAATAAGAATTACTATTTAGCTGTCTCCAACTTCTCAATAAATTCTTTTGCTCCTGTATTGGCTGGGTCAAGTAAAAATGCTTTTTTATAGTTATAAAGTGCATTTTTACTATCTCCTTTATTAAAATATGCTTCACCCAAAC